>JAYSCA010000026.1:0-13543 GCA_041915165.1 Ideonella sp. | reverse complement strand
GCGCGTTGCCCAGCAGGTTGGTGAGGATCTGACGGATGCGCTGCACGTCGCCGCGCAGGCGGCGCGGCACCTCCGGATCCGCCTGCAGCGCCATCACCAGGCCCTTGCCCTCGGCCTGGGGGCCCATCCATTCCCCCAGGTCGTGCAGCAGCGCGTCCAGGTCGAACGGCGCATCGTCCAGCGTCATCTCGCCGGCTTCGATCTTGGAGACGTCGAGCACGTCGTTGATCACGCCCAGCAGGGCCCGGCTGGCCAGCTGGATCTTGGTCAGGCAGCCGCGCTGCTCCTCGTCCAGCTCGGTCTGCTCCAGCAGGTAGGCCAGCCCGATCACCGCGTTCATCGGGGTGCGGATCTCATGGCTCATGTTGGCCAGGAAGGCGGTCTTGGCCGCGCTGGCCGCCTCGGCCGCTTCCAGGCGCAGCAGGGCCTGGTCGGCCTCGCGGCGGGCGGTGACATCCTGCAGGGCGCCGATCAGGCGCAGGGGCGGGGCATCGGGCTGGCCGGCGGGGCGTTCAGGCTCGCCCACGGTGCGGACCCAGATCGTCCGGCCGCCCATGGTGTTCAGCGGCAGCTCCAGGTCCCAGCTGCGGCCGGTGTCCTGCGCCGCCTGCACGGCCTGGGCGAGCACTTGGCGCGCCTGGGGTGGGTAGAAGTCCAGGGCGGTGCTCAGGCTGGGCTGGTAGTCGGGTGGCACGCCGTGGATGCGCCGGACCTGCTCGGTCCAGGTCAGCGTGCCGGTGGCCAGCTCCAGCTGCCAGCCGCCCACGCCGGCCAGCTGGCCGGTGCGCTCCAGGAAGGCCTCGCTCTCGGCCAGGCGCCGCTCGGCCCGTTTGCGCTCGGTGATGTCGAAGCGGATCGAGATGAAGCGCTCGATCCGGCCCTGGGCGCCGATGAAGGGCGCGATGATGCTGTCCACCCAGTACAGCTGGCCGTCCTTGGTGCGGTTGCACACCTCGCCATGCCAGGCCTGGCCGCTGGTGATGGTGCTCCACATGGTCTTCCAGAAGGCACTGTCGTGCGTGCCCGAGTTGATCAGGCGGTGGTTCTGCCCCAGCAGTTCCTCGCGGGGGTAGCCGCTGATCCGGCAAAAGCCTTCGTTGACATCGAGGATGCGGCCGCCCCGGTCCGTCACCGAGTACAGCGCATGGGACTTGATCGTCGAGAGCAGGGCCTCGTTCTCACGCACCAGCTGGGCCAGCTTCAGCCGGTTCTGGGTCAGCTCGGTGACGTCGTGCACCAGGACGTAGAAGCCGCGCACCTCGCCGTCCTGTTCATCGGGCAGGTAGTGCGCCAGCGAGTGGAAGTGGCCGGTGCCGTCCGGCCGCGGAATGGCGCGCTCGAAGGTCTGGGCCTCCCCCCGCAAGGCGGCCCGCACCATCGGCAGGTTCTGCTCGAACAGCACCGGGCCCAGCAGGTCCTTCAGGTGGCGGCCGGGCAGCGTGCCCGGGTCCACCCCGAACCAGCGGTGGTAGGCATGGTTGGCGAACCGGTTGCGCAGGTCCCGGTCCCAGTAGCCGATCATCGAGGGCACGGCGTCCAGGATGGTCTACAGGTCGTGGCGGGCGGCTTCCAGCTGGGCGGTGCGTTCCTGGACTTCGCGTTCGAGCTGGGCGCTGAACTCGCGCAGGCTGCGCTCGGCCGCCTTGCGGTCGCGGATGTCGCGAATGGTCTTGCCCAGGCCCACCACCTGGCCCTCGGCATCGGTCACGGCCGACATCGTGATGGACACGTCCACCCACTGGCCGTCACGCCGCCGGCATTGGGTGTCGAAGGCGCTCAGCCGTTCGCCGGCGATCACCTGTTCGCGGCGTTGGGTCTGCTGCGCCTGGCCGTCGATGGGCTCCAACAGCGTGGCGGCATGCTGGCCGAGCACCTCGCTCTCGCGGTAGCCGAAGATCTGTTCCGCGGCCCGGTTCCAGCTGACGATGCGGCCATCCGGGGTCTCGCCGATGATGGCGTCGCTGGAGTTGTCGATCAGGGTCACCAGCCGCGCCTGCAGGGCCTGGGTCATGGCCTGGCGCTGACGGCTGCGCTGCACCCCCAGGGCCACGCCGGAGAGCGACAAGGTCAGCAGCGCCCCGGCGCCCAGGACGACCCAGGGCGGCAGCAGGTTGAGCTGCTGGGTGAAGCCCGGGCCGGCGGCCAGGTCGATGCGCCACTGGCGTCCGAACACGGTGCGCAGTTCGCTGCGCCGCAAGGGGTTGCGGGGATCGGCCTGGCCCGCGCGGTAGAAGGCCATCTGCCCATGGTCACCCAGGTCGTTCAGGGTCAGGGCGAACCGGGTGCCAGCCCAGTTGACGCTGTGCAGGATGTCGGGCACCGAGAGGGGCGCGTAGGCCCAGCCCAGCGTGGCCGCCTCGCGGGCTTGTGGGCTGTCCAGCACCGCGCCGGGGCGGTAGATGGGCAGCAGGAACAGAAAGCTCTGCTGTGCCTGGCCCTCGGTCTGGACCAGGGTGATGGGGGCGGTGAGCGTGGCCAGGCCGGTGCGTGCGGCCTGGCGGGCGGCTTCGGCCCGGTGCGGTTCCGTGGCGATGTCCAGCCCGATGGCGGCGGCGTTGGGCGGCTCGGGCTCGATGTACTCGATGATCGCCCGGGGTTCGACCGTCGGGCCGAGCTGATGGATGCGCAGAGCGGGGCCCCGTTCCCGCCGCAGGCGCTCGAGCAGGCGGGGCAGGGCTGCTGCGGGGACGCGGCGGACGAAGCCGTAGCCGCGGGCACCGGGAAACTCCTGCGCGATGTCGCGCGAGGCGCCGTAGACCCGCATGCGCGGTAGGCTGATGTCCCATTCGCCAGCCGCCAGCACGGCCCCCCGCATGCCGCGCAGGCCGTATTCGTAGATCCGGATGCGTTCGATCAGCGCCTCGGTGACCTGCTGGGTCTGCCGGGTGAACTGTTCCTGCGCATAGTCGGTGTTGTGGCGCTGCTGCTGCCAGCCGGCCAGACCGGACAGCAGCAGGCCCACGCCCAGGAGCACGGCGGGCCACCGCCAACTGGGACGAAGCGGGGCGGGCGTCGTGCTCATCGCGACGCGATCACACAGCCGGGCGGGTCCAGGCGCTTGGCCGTGTCGAGGGCCTGATCGGCCGCGGCGAGCAGATCCTCCGCGTGGCCCGCGACCGTGCGCAGCGGTGGGCCCAGGGAGGCCGCGCAGGCCCCGCCGATGGCCAGGTCGCCCCAGGCATCGGCCGCACTGCGTGCGGGGGCCATGGGCAGGGTGTCCCAGGTGGTTTGCAGCTGGCGGGCCACGGCGCCGGCGCCGGCGGGGTCGGTGTCCGGCAGCAGCAGGGCAAACTGCGGGCCCTCCAGACGGGCCAGCAGGTCGCCCGGGCGACGCGCTGCGGTTCGCAGGGCCTGCGCGATCTGGCGCAGTGGTGGGTCACGCTCGGCCAGGGCCGGGTCGAGATCCAGCCGGAGCAGCGCCAGCGGACGGCCTCCGCGGGCATGGCGCAGCCACTCGGCGTCCAGCGCCTCGTCGAAGCGCCGCCGGTTGGCGACCCCGGTGACGGCATCCTCGGTCGCCGCGCGGCGCAGCGCGTCGGACATGCGCTTGAGCCGCAGATGGGTCTGCACCCGTGCGCACACCAGCGGCGGGCGGGCCGGTTTGCCGATGAAGTCCACGGCCCCCAGGGACAGGCCGGTGAGCTCCTCGGCGGCCTGGTCGTGGCCGGTCAGAAAGATCACCGGCACCTCGGCGGTTTGCGGGTCGTCCTTCAGGGCGCGGCAGACCTCGAAGCCGGAGAGGCCGGGCATTTCGATGTCGAGCAGCACCAGGTCGGGGACGGTGTGGCGGGCGATGCGCAGGGCTTCCGAGCCGCTGGTGGCAAAGCGCAGCCGGCCCTGTCCGTTCAGGGCGGATTTCAGAAAGGTGATGGCGGCGGGGTCGTCATCAACGATCAGGATGTCGGCGGCGGGTTGCACGGGAGGCCTCCAAGGGGTGGGGCGTCACTGCGGCGCGGTCACGTCGGGGGCGGCGGGAAAGGCCAGTGTCATCGTCGTACCCTGGCCCGGCGTGCTGCAGACGCGGAGCTGCCCGTCCATGGCCAGCACCAGCTGGCGTGTCAGCGCCAGGCCGATGCCGTGGCCCTGGCCGGCGCGGCCCAGCCGGTTGAAGGGCTCGAACAGATGGGCCTGCTGGTCCGCGGTCATGCCGGCCCCTTCGTCGGCGAAGCTCAGCAGCACCTGTCCGTCTTCGGCCTGCAGCCGCACGGTCAGATGCCCCTGCGGGCGGTTGTACTTGATGCCGTTGCTGCCCAGGTTGAGCACGCACTGGCGCAGCCGGTCCGCGTCGCCCAGGATCCACAGCGGGTCTTCGGCGCCTTCCAGCGTCATCTGGACCGTGTGTTCGGCCGCCTGGGCCGCCAGCCCGGGCAGGGCCTGGCGGACGATCTCGGCCAGGTCCAGCCGGTCGCGGCGAATCTGGAACTGGCCGGTCTCGAAGCGGTTCACGTCCAGCACGTCCCGCATCAGGGACTGCAGCATCTGGGCCGAGGTGGTGATCAGCCGCAGCCGCTCGGCCTGGGCGGCCGGCAGCGGGTGCTGGAGATCCAGGCTCATCAACTGGGAAAAGCCGAGGATGCCGGTCAATGGGTTGCCGATCTCGTGCGCGAAGTAGGACAGCATCAGCGTCTTGGTGTGGCTGGCCGTCTCGGCCGCCAGCTGGTCGCGCCGGGCCTGTTCGGCCCGTTCCTGTCCGCGCAGGTCGCGCAGCCACAGGCTGCTGAGCTGCTCCTCGGCCTGCCCGTGCTGGGTGCGGATGATCTCGACCGGCACCGCATCCCCCGTGGGTTGCGGCAGCAGCACCCGCACCGGCCCCCGGTGTGCGCGCAGCGCGTCCTGGGGCAGCCAGTGCGCCAGGGGCTGCCCCAGGGCATCGTCTTCGCGCACCTGGAGCAGGCAGCAGGCCGCTTGGTTGATCAGCACGATGCGCCCCTGTGCATCGGTGGTGATCAGCGCTTCCGGCGCTGCCGCGACGATCTCCGCCATCCGGTCGTCACCCAGGCGCCGCCAGTGTTCGCGCTCGGCGCGCAGCACGGCCTCGGCCTGTCGCCGGGCCCGCAGCAGGCTGCGGACGCGGGCCTGCAGCACGGCCGGGATGAAGGGCTTGGCGATGAAGTCGGTGCCGCCGGCTTCCAGGGCCCGGGCTTCGGTGGAGGGGTCGTTGAAGCGGGTGATGAACACCAGCGGCACCGACTGCAGGCGGGGCAGGGCCTGCAACTGGGCGCAGATCTGGAGCCCGCTTTCGTGCGGCAGGTCAATGTCCAGCAGGATCAGGTCCGGCGCCTGCTGCTGGACCTGGGCCAGCGCCTCCTGTCCGTCGCGGGCAAACAGCAGCCGCAGGTCCAGCCCGTTCAGGGCCTGGGCAATGGCCTCGCGGGCCAGGGGGTCGTCGTCGACCGCGAGGACGGCGGGCTGCGCGGGCTCGCCGCTGGGGCGGACGGTGGCCACCCGCTGGGCACGCAACTGGGCCCGGATGCGGGCAATCACCTGGGAGGCCACCGGCGGCTTGCTGACAAAGTCCGCCGCGCCCAGGTCCAGCGCGGCGGCTTCGATGCGGGCGTCGTGGTGGCTGGTGAGGAAGATGACCGGGATCCGGGACAGCGCGGGATCGCCCTTCATGGCGCGGCACACGGCAAAGCCGTCGATGCCCGGCATCTCAGCGTCCAGCAGCACCAGGTCCGGCGGCTGCTCATGGGCCAGACGCAGGGCGTCACCACCGGTCAAGGCGAACCTCAGCTGGCCTTCCTCAGCCAGCATCCGGCCGAGCACCTGCACAGTCTCCGAGTCGTCATCCACGAGCAGCAGCTGTGGTTTGGACATCGCACTCCCTGTCTTTTGTTTTGGCTGCGATCAAGTGATTGTGGAGTGTTTCAGTGGGTCAAACACCCCCGTATTCCCTCGGGCTGGTGCCGGTATCCTCAAGTTGACCGCGCGGAATGTGATCGATTGCACGTCTGGCGCCACGGCGGGCTCAGCGACAATCGCGGCATGTTCAGTTTCTTCCGCAAAAAGTCGGCGCCACCGCCCACGCCAGACGTTCCGCCAACGCCCGTGGCCCCTGAGCCGGCCGAGGCGGAGCAACCCGCACCGGTCGTGGTGCCGGAGGCGCCCGTGGCCGAGGCAGCGCCCGTGGCGATGCCGGAGCCGGTCCCGGCCGTGGTCGAGCCGGCTCCCGCGGCACCGGCCCCTCGGCAGGGCTGGCTGTCCAAGCTCAAGGCCGGGCTGGCCCGCACCGGTTCCAGCATCGCCCAGGTCTTCACCGGCACGCAGATCGACGACGCCCTCTATGAGGAACTGGAGTCGGCCCTGCTGATGGCTGACGCCGGGGTGAAGGCCACCGAGCACCTGCTGGCCGATCTGAAGCGCCGGGTCAAGGAGGCCAAGGCCACCGAGCCGGCCCAGGTGAAGGGCCTGCTGGTCGACGCGGTCAGCGAGCTGCTGGCGCCCTTGGAAGCCTCCCTGACCATCGGCCGCCACCCGACCACCGTGATGATGGTGGTCGGCGTGAATGGCGCGGGCAAGACGACCAGCATCGGCAAGCTCACCCGCTACCTGGCCGAGCACGATGCCAAGGTGCTGCTGGCCGCCGCCGACACCTTCCGTGCCGCCGCGCGCGAGCAGTTGTCGGTCTGGGCTGGCCGCAACCAGGTCGAGATCGTCTCGCAGGAGGGCGGAGACCCGGCCGCGGTCAGCTTCGACGCCGTCAACGCCGGCCGCGCCCGCGGCTGCGACGTGGTCATTGCCGACACCGCCGGCCGCCTGCCCACCCAGCTCCATCTGATGGAGGAGCTCAAGAAGATCAAGCGCGTGATCACCAAGGCCGACGCCAGCGCCCCGCACGAGGTGCTGCTGGTGGTGGACGGCAACACCGGCCAGAATGCGCTGGCGCAGGTCAAGGCCTTTGACGAGGCGCTGGGTCTGACCGGTCTGGTGGTGACCAAGCTGGATGGCACCGCCAAGGGCGGCGTGCTGGCGGCCATCGCGCTGTGGGCGCGCGAACGCGCGGCGGGCCCGGTACCGGTCTACTTCATCGGCGTGGGCGAGAAGCTGGAGGACCTGCAGACCTTCAGCGCCCGCGAGTTTGCGCAGGCGCTGCTGGACTGAGACCGCACACCGCGACCCAGCAATGCAAAAGGCCCCACGCGGGGCCTTTTTTCATGGGGAGACGCGGCTGACTCAGCGGCCGCCCGGCATGCCCGGCGGCATCATGCCCTTCATGCCGCCCAGGCGCTTCATCATCTTCATGAGGCCGCCGCCCTTCATCTTCTTCATCATGCCCTGCATCTGGTCGAACTGGTTCAGCACGCGGTTGACGTCCTGAACCTGCACGCCCGCGCCCTGGGCGATGCGGCGCTTGCGGCTGGCCTTGCTCTTGTGGTCCAGCAGCAGCGAGGGCTTGGCGCGTTCCTTGGCGGTCATCGCGCTGATGATGCCTTCCATGCGACGCATGTCCTTCTCGGCCCGGTCCATGTCGGCCTGACCGGCCTTGGCGGCGATCTGCGTGGGCAGCTTGTCCATCAGGCTGGACAGGCCACCCATCTTCTTCATCTGGGAGATCTGCGACAGGAAGTCGTTGAAGTCGAAGCCTTCGCCGGACTTGACCTTGGCGGCCAGCTTTTGCGCGGCGTCCAGGTCCACGCCCTTCTGGACTTCCTCCACCAGGGCGACGATGTCGCCCATGCCCAGCACGCGGCCGGCATGGCGATCGGCGTCGAAGACCTCCAGGCCGTCGATCTTCTCGGACACGCCGGCGAACTTGATCGGCGCACCGGTGATCTGCCGCACCGACAGCGCGGCACCGCCGCGGGAGTCACCATCCAGTTTGGTCAGCACCACGCCGGTCAGCGGCAGGGCTTCCTTGAAGGCCTTGGCGGTGTTGATCGCGTCCTGGCCCTGCATGGCGTCGACGACGAACAGGGTTTCCACCGGGTTCAGCGTGGCGTGCAGCTCGCGGATCTCGGCCATCAGGGCCTCGTCGATCGCCAGCCGGCCGGCCGTGTCCACCAGCAGCACGTCGATGTAGTGCTTCTTGGCGTAGTCCAGCGCGGCCAGCGCGATGTCACGCGGCTTCTGGTCCGGGGCGGAGGGGAACCACTCGGCGCCCGCCTGGGCCGTGACGGTCTTCAACTGCTCGATGGCGGCCGGGCGGTAGACGTCGGCCGAGACGGTCAGCACCTTCTTCTTGCGCTTCTCGGTCAGCAGCTTGGCCAGCTTGGCGGTGGTGGTCGTCTTGCCGGCGCCCTGCAGGCCGGCCATCAGGATGACGGCGGGCGGCTGGGCGTTCAGGTTGATGTCGGCCACGCCCTCGCCCATGGTGGCGGCGAGTTCCTTGTGGACGATGGAGACCAGCACCTGGCCGGGGTTGAGCGAGCCCACCACCTCCTGGCCGAGGGCTTTCTCCTTCACCCGGGCGATGAAATCCCGCACCACGGGCAGGGCCACGTCGGCTTCCAGCAGGGCCATGCGCACTTCGCGCAGCATGTCCTGAACATTTGATTCGGTGATGCGGGCCTGGCCGCGCATGGTCTTGACCAGGCGCGACAGACGGTCGGTGAGGGTGGTGGCCATGGGGTGTGCGCTCCTTTGCGTTCCGGCACGGAAGGCGGATGGGGGCGCCGGTAAACTGTGATGATGATTTTAGCCGTCGACCCCCCTGCCGCCTCGACCACGCTGGCCACGGTGCTGACGGTGGCCATCTATCTGGCTGCCGCCCTGCCGGCGGGCATGGACCGTCGTTGGCCGTTGCAGGCGCTGGTGGCCGCCTGGGGCCTGCAGGCGCTGGTGCTGATCAGCGACGCCCTGCCGGAAGGCGGCGTGCCGGGGCTGCGCATCGGGTTTGCGCCGGTGCTGTCGCTGACCGTCTGGCTGGTGCTGGCCATCCATGGTCTGGAGAGCCGGATGCTGCCGGTGCCCCGCTTGCGGCGCACGCTGGCCACGGCCGGGGCGGTGGCGGTCGCGCTGGCCTGGGTCTTCCCGGGCGAGCTGCATGTGGTGGCCCATTCGCGTTGGGCGCCGTTGCACTGGCTGCTGGGTCTGTGCTCGTACGGTCTGTTCGGCGCGGCGGTGTTGCACGCGCTGCTGCTCGACAACGCCGAGCGGCGCATGCGCCGCGGCGCGGGCACCGGCAGCGGTGCCTTCGGGGTGCCCCTGATGCGGCTGGAACACCTGACCTTCCGCTTTGTCGAGGCCGGGTTTGCCGTGCTGACGCTGGCGCTGGTGCTGGGCCTGAGCTCGGCCTACTGGCGCTGGGACCACAAGACCGTGCTGTCGCTGCTGGGCTGGGCCACGCTGGCGGCCCTGCTGATCGGCCGCCGGGTGCGGGGCTGGCGGGGCCACCTGGCCACCCGCTGGCTGTATGCCGGGGCCTTGCTGCTGCTGCTGGCCTACGTCGGGTCCCGCTTCGTGCTGGAGGTGGTGCTGCAGCGCGCCGCGGGCTGAGGCAGGCATGGCACGCATTCTGTTGCTGCTGGTGGCCGTCGTGCTGGGCCTGGCCTGGGCCACCCGCCGCCGCGACAGCGGGCCGGCGGTCGGCACGCCCAAGCGGCCTGAGGCACCGCGGCTGCAGGCCATGGTCCGCTGCGCGCACTGCCAGCTGCACCTGCCTGCCGCCGAGGCGCTGCAGGATGCCGAGGGCCGCTGGTACTGCTGCGAGGACCACCGCCGCCAGGGGGCTGCGCGATGAGTGGCGAGGCCGACACGGGGCAGGACAGCTCCTGGTTCGGGCCCACCGCCGCCTTCGCTGACGATCTCGACACCGCCGACGACAGCACCGTCTGGACAGCGCGGGTGCGCCGGCTGCTGCACGGCGGCCGGGCCACGCAGCGGCGCATCTACGCCACCTACCTGTTGGCACGCGCCGCCCTGGGGTTGGTGCTGCTGGCGGCCCAGGGGTTGCTGAGCTGGCTGGGTGCGCGCAGCACGGGCTGGGTGTTCTGGCTGGGGGTGGGCTATGCCCTTCAGGCCAGTGTGCGCTGGGGCTGGTGGAAGCGCCACGCGGCGCAGGCCCAGCGCCTGACGGCCGTGCACTGGTGGAGCACGGTCGGGGTCGACGTGCTGGTGTTCGGGTTGATGCACTGGCTGGATGCGACCTCGGCGCTCAACTACGGGGCGCTGCTGGTGTTGCCCGTGCTGATGGCCGGGGTGCTCAGCACGCGCCTGCCGGCCTTGGCCACCGCGTCGGCAGTGACCCTGCTGCTGTTGCTGACCGCGCTGCACAAAGGGCTGGAAGGCGGCGACCTGGCCGGCATGCTGTCGCAGGCCGGGCTGGCGGGGGCGGGCGTGTTCATGATCGCTCTGGTGGCGGGGCAGATGACCCAGCGCCTGGCGCGCGAGGAACGGGCCGCCCGCGACAGCCTGGAGCTGGCCTTCCAGCAGGCCGAGCTGAACCGGCTGGTGATCGACGAGATGAGCGACGGCGTGCTGGTGGTGGACCGCACCGGCCGGGTGCGGGCGGCCAATCCGGCGGCGCGTGCGCTGCTGTCCGATCAGGGCCAATGCCCGTTGCCGCCGTTTCCGCTCGGACAGGAAAGGGGCTGGCGGCCGCTGCGCGACGCGGTGCAGGCCGCCTACCAGGCCGGCCACTGGCCGCTGGAAGGCATCGACCTGTCGGTGGCCGCGGCGGGCGAGGTGCCGCGCTCCATCCGCGTGCGGGCCCGCTTCACCCGCGGCGTGCGCCTGACCCCGGCCGAGGCCTCGGCCGGGCGGCAGCAGGAGGTGCTGGCGGTGTTGTTCGCCGAGGAACTGCGCCAGGTGCTGGCCCGTCAGCGGCAGGAGCGCCTGGTGGCGATGGGGCGCATCTCGGCCGGTGTGGCCCACGAGATCCGCAACCCGCTGGCCGCGGTGGCCCAGGCCAATGCGCTGCTGCAGGAGGACGCGCTGCGGCCCGACCAGCAGCGGCTGGTGCGCATCATGGCCGACAACGTGGAGCGCCTGCGGCGCATCGTCGATGATGTGCTGGAGGCGGCGCCGGGGGGCAGCACGCCGTCGCGCAGCCTGGACGCCGTGGCCGAAACCGGCACCATCGTCAGCGAATGGGCCCACACCGTCGGCCTGCCGCTGGGTGGCAACAGCCGCTTGCAGGTGCAGCTGCCCAGCGCGCCGCTGGGGGTGTCCTTCGACCCCGACCATTTGCGCCGGGTGCTGGTGAACCTGCTGGACAACGCGCTGCGCCATGCCACCGATCAACCAGGAGCCGTGCACCTGCAGCTGGAGCCGCTCGAAGGCGAGTTCGTGCGTCTGACGGTGGCCAACGACGGACTGCCCATCCCGGCCGAGGTGGAGCCGCACCTGTTCGAGCCCTTCCACAGCACCCGCAGCCGCGGCACTGGGCTGGGGCTGTACATCTGCCGCGAGCTGTGTGAGCGTCATGGCGCCCTGATCGACTACGTGCGCCGGCCCGACGAGGCCCGCTGCAACCAGTTCGTCGTGGTGATGCGCCGCGACACCGTTCCCGACGAGGCCCGACTGCACCTATGAACGAAACCCATGCCATCGGTCGCGTGCTGGTCGTCGATGACGAGCCCGACCTGCTCACCCTCTACGAACTGACCCTGCTGCGCGAGGGCCATGAGGTCGAGGTGGCCGCCAGCGTCGGCGAGGCCTGGGACCTGCTGTGCAGCAAACGCTTCGGGCTGGTGATCACCGACATGCGCCTGCCCGATGGTTCCGGCATGACGCTGCTGCACCGGCTGGAGGAAGCCCAGCGGCCCGAGAAGGTGATCGTGATCACGGCCTACGGCTCGGCCGAGAACGCGGTGGAGGCCCTGAAGGCCGGGGCCTTCGACTACCTGACCAAGCCGGTGGATCTGCGCCAGTTCCGTGGGGTGGTGGCGGCGGCCCTGGGGCGGGTGGCCGCGCCGGTGCCGCCGGCCCAGCCGGCCGGGCCGCAGTCGGTCGCGCCGCTGGCGCGGCTGGTGGGGCACTCGGCGGCCATGGCGGAGGTGCGCGCGCTGGTCGAGAAGGTGGCCCGCAGCATGGCGCCGGTGCTGGTGCAGGGCGAGTCGGGCACCGGCAAGGAGCTGGTGGCGCGGGCCATCCACGAGGTCAGCCCGCGCGCGGGACAGGCCTTTGTCGCGGTCAACTGCGGGGCCATTCCCGAGCACCTGCTGGAAGCTGAGTTCTTCGGCTACCGCAAGGGCGCCTTCACCGGGGCGCAGGAAGACCGCGCGGGCTTCTTCCAGGCGGCGCATGGCGGCACGCTGTTCCTCGACGAGATCGGGGATCTGCCGCTGGCCATGCAGTCCAAGCTGTTGCGCGTGATCCAGGAGCGCGCCGTGCGGCCCGTCGGCGCCGTGACCGAGACGCCGTTGAACGTGCGCATCGTCAGCGCCACGCACAAGGACCTGGCGGCCGAAGTCGCCGCGGGTCGTTTCCGCCAGGATCTGTTCTACCGCCTCAACGTGATTCGCGTCGAGGTGCCGCCGCTGCGCGAGCGGCTGGAAGACCTGGGCGACATCTGCCACGCGCTGCTGGAGCGCATTGCCCGCGATGCCGGTGTGTGGCCGGCCCCCCGGTTGGCCGCCGAGGCGCTGGCCCGGCTGGCGCGCTATCAGTTTCCGGGCAACGTGCGTGAGCTGGAGAACCTGCTGCACCGCGCGGTGGCCTTGAGCGCGCACGAGGTGATCGAGGCCGACGATCTCGGCCTGCCGGATGCGCTGTTGGGCGAAGCGGAGCGTGAGACCGAGTCCCTGCCGGCCCCGCGGACCGGGACGGGCGCCGCGCTGGCGGACGAAGAGGCGGAGGCCAGCGAGCCCCTGCCCACCGATCTGGCCAGCTACCTGGACGAGGTCGAGCGGGCCATCCTGGTGCGGGCCTTGCGCCAGCATGGGTTCAACCGCACCGCGGCCGGCGCCAGCCTGGGCCTGTCGCTGCGGCAGATGCGCTACCGCATGGCCCGCCTGGCCATCACCGAAGGGGATGGCGCTTCCGAGATGGCACCGTGATGCACCGTGTGGACACCCAGGGCGCCGAGGCACCATGGCGGGCCGGCTGGTGGCAGGCGGCCCGCGCCGTGCCCTCGCCCAACTTCGGTCCCCGCCCCGCAGGCGTGGCCATTGACCTGGTCGTGCTGCACTCCATCAGCCTGCCACCGGGCGAGTACGGTGGGGACGCCATCGAGCGCCTGTTCACCAACACGCTCGACTGGTCGGCCCACCCGTATTACGAGGGCATCCGCGGGCTGGAGGTCTCGGCTCATTTCGTGATCCGGCGCGATGGCGAGGTGCTGCAGTTCGTGTCCTGCGATGACCGCGCCTGGCATGCCGGGCGCTCGTCCTGGCAGGGGCGCGACAACTGCAACGACTTCGCGATCGGCATCGAGCTGGAAGGCCTGGAAGGCGAGTCCTTCGAGCCGGCCCAGTACGCCCAGCTGGCACGCCTCCTGCAAGCGATTGCGCAAGCCTATCCGGTGCGTGCCGTGGCCGGCCATGAGCATGTCGCCCCGGGGCGCAAGCGTGATCCCGGCCCCGGGTTCGACTGGACCCGCGTGGCGTCCGTGGCGCTGGCCCAGGGCTGGTCCTTGCCCGTGGGGTCGCCCCAGGCCTGAGGA
>JAYSCA010000025.1:0-13779 GCA_041915165.1 Ideonella sp. | reverse complement strand
TCGCCCAAGGCCAGCGCATCCATGTCGGCCCGCAGGCCGATCACGCCACGCCCCTGGCCCACGCGCAAATTGGCCACCAGGCCGGTGCCACCCAGGCCGCGGTGCACCTCCAGGCCCAACAGGCTCAGCACCTGGGCCACGTAGTCGGCGGTCTGGCGCTCCTCGAAGCCGGTTTCCGGGAAGCGGTGCAGGTGGTGGCGCCAGCGCACCCAGGTGTCGGGGGCGGTCAGGGGCGGGGTGTTCATCGGAGATTCCGGGGGCATGGCCCCATTGTTGGGGGCTTGCACTGCCATGGGGACTCGTTTTGTCCCATTGAGATGCGGTTCTTGTCTCAAGATGGCCGGCAAAATGAGCGAATGTCTCAAGCCCTGGACCGTCTGGATCGCCAGATCCTGGAAGCGCTGCAGCAGGATGCGACCGTGCCGGTGCGCACCCTGGCCGAGCGCCTGCACAGCTCGCCCGCCACCTGCCAGCGCCGCATCGCCCAGCTGCGGGCCAGCGGGGTGATCCGCCGTCAGGTGGCGCTGCTCGACCCCGACCGGGTGGGCCGCCCGCTGACCGTGTTCGTCTCGGTCGAGCTGGACAAGCAGAACGACGCGCTGCTGCGCGCCTTCGAGCAGAAGATGGCGGCCCAGCCCGCCGTGATGGCCTGCTGGGAGGTCTCGGGCGAGTTTGACTTCCTGCTGATCGTCACGGCCGCAACGATGACGGAGTACCACGCCTTCACCCGGGCGTTGTTCTCATCTCACAACAACGTGCGCAATTTCAAGAGCATGTTCGCGATGAATTGCGCCAAGTTCGAGACCCGGCTGCCGCTGGAGCTGCCCGAGGCCTGAGCCCGTCACGCCGAAATCCGCCGCGGCGAGCCAGGGGCCTGTGTCACACTGGAAAAGCCGATCTGGTCCGGCCGGACGGCGCCCCTTCCACAGGAAGTCCGCATGCCCCTCCGGCCTGTTGTCGATGCCCTCATGTCGTTGCGCCGCTCCCCCGTGGTGGTGGCGGCGGTCGTCACTTCGCTGGTGGCGGTGCTGGTGGTGTCGCTGGCCGGGGTCTCGATCTGGCAAGAGCGCAACCGGCAGCGCGAGCGGGCGGCGGCCTCGACCCAGAACCTGGCCCGCCTGCTCGAAGGCCGGGTGGGCGACTTGCTGGCGCGGGTGGACATCCTGCTGCACGTGGCCACCGTGCGCTTGAAGGACGCCACGCTGCCCCCTTCGCCGGCCCTGACCAAGGAACTGGACGCCATGGCCCGCGCGGTGCCGGTCGTGCGGGGCCTGTACCTGGTGGATGCGCACAACCGGCTGGTTGGGTCGTGGGGCGCGGCGCGTCCTGCGCCGCCACCGTTGTCTGACCTCCAGGCGCTGGATTGGCGGCGTTCGGATGCGGTGCTGCAAACCGGGCCGGTCTGGAAGCCGTCCGAGCGGGTGTGGGTGCTGCTCTATTCCTGGCCCTGGCACGACGCGGCCGGCCAACTGGTCGGCATGGTCCACGCCGAGGTGGCGGTGGACGCTTTTGACCCGGTGTTCAAGGGGATCGACCTGGGGCGGACCGGGGCGGCCACGCTGCGCACGGCCCGCCAACTGGCCCTGGTCTACCGCCGCCCCTGGCCGGGGGGCAGCCAGGCGGAGGTCGGGCGCAGCCAGGTGTCTGACCAATTACGGCGGACCCTGGCCCAGGCCCCTGAGCAGGGCGAGTACGTGGCGGTGGTGCCGCTGGACGGGGTGGCGCGCATCAATGCCTACCGGCGTGTCCATGGGCAGGACCTGTACCTGCTGGTGGGCCTGCCGGAGACGGACGTCCCCAAGGGCTGGAACCGGGTGGATGCCAGCGTGGTGGGGCTGGCCCTGGCCGCCATCGGCGTGGCCTTTCTGACAGTGTGGGCCCTGCTGCTGCGCTCGCGGCAGGCGGTCGATGCGGCGCAGGGGCGCAGCGAGGCCATCGTCAACTCCTCGTGCGACGCCATCATCGCCACCACACCGGAGGGTCTGGTCACCGGTTGGAACCCGGCGGCCGCGGCGATGTTCGGCTACGCGGAGGCCGAAATGCTGGGCCAGCCGCTGCTGCGGCTGTTCCCCGCCGACCGGCAGGCAGAGGAGCAGAGCCTGCTGGAACGCCTGCGTCAGGGCGAGGCGATCGAACACTTCGAGACCGAACGGCTGCACCGGGACGGGCACCGCATCGCGGTGTCGGTGGCGCTGTCACCCATCGTCGACCGTGAGGGGCGGGTGCTGGGCACCTCGCGCATCACGCGCGACATCACCCGACAGAAGGCGCTGGAGCGGCAGGTGCGCGAGATGGCCTTCCTGGATCCGCTGACTCGGCTGCCCAACCGGCGGCTGGTGATGGAGCGCCTGTTGCACATCCAGCAAGGCTGTCGGCGCACCCAGACGCACGCGGCGGTGCTGTTCGTGGACCTGGACCGCTTCAAGCAGCTCAACGACCGGCATGGCCACGCCATGGGCGATCAGGTGCTGATCGAGGTGGCGGTGCGCCTGCAGGCGGTGGTGCGCGAGAACGACACCGTGGGCCGCCTGGGGGGCGATGAGTTCGTCATCCTCTGCGAGGGCCTGGGCCACAGCGAGGACGAGGCCGAGCGGGCCGCCCAGACGGTGCGCGACAAGGTGCAGCGGGCGCTGGACCGCCCCTTCACCTGGGATGGCGCCTGCCACGAACATGGCGCCAGCGTGGGCATCCGGGTGTTCGGCGGCGGGCATGAGGACCTGGATGCGCTGCTGCACGACGCCGACCGCGACATGTACGAGGACAAGGCCCGGCGCCGCACGGCGCCGGCGGGCTCAGGCTGAGCCGGTGCGCGCGGCCACGACGGTGCCGCGGCACTCGCCCAGGCCGATGCGGCGCCAGCCGGGACGCTCGCACGCGCCCCGCAGGATCACCGTGTCGCCATCCTCCAGAAAGCCGCGCTGCTCGCCGTTGCTGAGGCGCAGCGGCCGCTGGCCGCCGGCACTCAGCTCCAGCAGCGAGCCGCCCTGCTCGGGCGCCGGGCCGGACAAGGTGCCGGTGCCCAGCAGGTCGCCGCTGCGCAGGTTGCAGCCATTCACCGTGTGGTGGGTCAGCAGCTGGGCCGGGGTCCAGAAGGCGTCGGCCGCGTTGCTGCTGGAAAGACGGTCGCCCGCATGACCGGCGGCCCGCATCGCGGGCGTTTGCAGCCAGACCTCCAGCGTGATGGCCAGCGCGCCGTGGCGCTGGTTGTCTTCGCTGGCCAGGTAGGGCAAGGGCGCGGGCTGGTTGTCCGGTCGCTGCAGCGCGGCGCGGAAGGGCGCCAGCGCTTCCATCGTCACCACCCAGGGCGAGACGCTGCTGGCGAAGTTCTTGGCCAGGAAGGGGCCCAGCGGCTGGTACTCCCAGGCCTGCAGGTCGCGGGCGCTCCAGTCGTTGAACAAGGCCACCCCGAACAGGTGCGCCTCGGCCTCGGCCAGCGGCACCGGCTCGCCCAGGGGGTTGGGGGCACCGACGAACAGGCCCAGCTCCAGCTCGTAGTCCAGCCGCCGGCAGGGGCCGAAGTGCGGCCGGGTGCCACCCTCGGGCGGGCGGGTCTGGCCCCAGGGGCGGCGCACCGGCTGGCCGCTGGCCACGATGGACGAGGCCCGGCCGTGGTAGCCGATGGGCACCCAGCTGTAGTTGGGCAGCAGCGGCTGCTCCGGCCGGAACTGCCGGCCCACCGTGGTGGCGTGGTGGATGCTGGCGTAGAAGTCGGTGTAGTCGCCGATCTCGCAGGGCACGCCCAGTTCCACGCTGGCCTGCGGGTGCAGGGCGGCCGCCCAGCCGGCCTGGCGGGGGCTGCCTTCGTGCAGGCCCTCGAACAAGGCCTGCCGCAGGCGCCGCCGCTCGCTCAGCGGCCAGGCCATCAGCCGGTTCATGTCGCCGCGTGGCACCAGGCCGGCTTCGGCCAGGTCCAGCAGCTGGTCGCCGATGGCCACGCCCAGGCGCCAGTCGCTGTCGCCGGGCCGGCGCCAGCGGCCGTAGGGCAGGTTCTGCAGCGGGAAGTCGCAGGCCGGCGCGTTGGCGCTGGCCACCCAGCTGCGCGCCGCGGCCGCGTGCGTGGCGTCGGGCAGGTAGGTGCTCATCGCGCCGCCTCCGTCGTGCCCAGCTCCCGCGCATGCAGAAAGGCGGCCTGCCGGGGCGCGCGGCGGGTCTGTGCCCACTCGTCCAGCATGGCCCATTTCACCGCGTCCAGCCGGGCCTGCAGGGCGGCCTCGTCCGGGTCGGGGCAGGCCAGTTCCAGCCGGTGGCCGTTGGGGTCGAAGAAGTAGATCGAGTGGAACAGGCTATGGTCCGTCACGCCCAGCACCTCGACGCCCTGGGCCTCCAGATGGGCTTTGGCGGCCAGCAGCGCGGCCCGGTCCGGCAGCTTGAAGGCGATGTGCTGCACCCAGGCCGGGGTGGCCGGGTCGCGCCCCATCGGCGGCTGGGTGGGTAGCTCGAAAAAGGCCAGCACGTTGCCGCCGCCGGCGTCGAGGAAAACATGCATGTACGGGTCCGGCGCCTTGGTGGACGGCACCCGGTCCTCGGCGATGGCGAGCACGAACTCCATGCCCAGCATCTGGCGGTACCAGAGCACCGTCTCCCGGGCGTCCTTGCAGCGGTAGGCGGCGTGGTGCACGCCGCCCAGCCGGAAGGGCAGCGCGGGCAGGGGCGGGGCGCCGCTCATACGGCCTCCAGCACGCCGCGGCGCAGCTGGTCCCGCTCGATCGATTCAAACAAGGCCTTGAAGTTGCCCTCGCCAAAGCCCTCGTCGCCTTGGCGCTGGATGAACTCGAAGAACACCGGGCCCAGCAGCGTCTGCGAGAAGATCTGCAGCAGCAGGCGCGGGGTGCCACCGGCCGTGCTGCCGTCGAGCAGGATGCCGCGCGTCTTCAGCGCGCTGATCGGCTGGCCGTGGCCGGGCAGGCGCTCGTCCAGCATCTCGTAGTAGGCGTCGTTGGGCGCGGTCATCAGCGGGACACCGGCCAGCGCCAGCTGGTCGATGGTGCCCAGCAGGTCGTCGGTCAGCAGGGCCACGTGCTGGATGCCCTCGCCGTTGAACTGCATCAGGAACTCCTCGATCTGGCCCGCGCCCTTCTTGGATTCCTCGTTGAGCGGGATGCGGATCAGCCCGTCCGGCGCCGTCATGGCCTTGCTGGTCAGGCCGGTGTACTCGCCCTGGATGTCGAAGTAGCGGATCTCGCGGAAGTTGAACAGCTGCTCGTAGAAGCGGGCCCAGAAGGCCATGCGGCCGCGGTAGACGTTGTGGGTCAGGTGGTCGATCACCTTCAGGCCGAAGCCCCGGGGGTGGCGCTCCACGTCCGGCAGAAACTCGAAGTCGATGTCGTAGATGCTCTTGCCGTCCTCGAAGCGGTCGATCAGGTAGAGCGGTGCGCCGCCAATGCCCTTGATGGCCGGCAGGCGCAGCTCCATCGGGCCGGTCGGGATCTCGATCGGCTGGGCGCCGCGCGACAAGGCCAGCGCATAAGCCTGGTGCGCGTCCCGCACCCGGAAGGCCATGCCGCAGGCCGAGGGGCCATGCTCCGCGGCAAAGTAGGCGGCCAGGCTGTGGGGCTCGTTGTTGACGATGAAGTTGATGTCGCCCTGGCGGTAGAGCAACACCTGCTTGGACCGGTGGCGGGCCACCAGCGTGAAGCCGAGGCGGGGGAACAGCTCTTCAAGCTGGCCGGCACGGGGCGAGGCGAATTCGACGAACTCGAAGCCGCACAGGCCCATGGGGTTGGGATCGGGCTGGACCATGGTGTCTCCTGGTGATGGGTGTTCTGCCCGGCCGGCGAGGGCCGGGGCGCAGGCACGTCATCACCGCCGCGGCGGCGCGCCGGGGCGGCCCCGCACGCTGCGGGCCAGGTGTTCACCAAGAATGAGCGGGAGGCAAGGGGCGGGCATGGTCCAAGGGCCCCGTCTTGTGGACCGGGCTCGCTGGCAGGTTAGCGCCGCCGTCCCGGCCTGCCACCGGGGTTTGCCCGCGGCCCTGGCTCAGAGCCCGTGGCGGGCCAGGATGGCCTTGGCATCCGGCGTCTGCAGGAAGGCGCCCAGTGCGCGCACCGTCGGGTCGGCCGTGTGGCCGTTCAGCACGCAGGCCACGATGCGGATCGGCGAATACAGCGCCGGGTCGATTTCCAGGTAGCCGCCGATCTTGTCGCGGATGCCCAGCACGTCGGTCAGGTTCAGAAAGCCGGCGTCCACCTCGCCGCTGATCAGGTAGGCCGAGACCTGCGGCACGGTGGCCGCCTGCTGCAGCCGGCCGGCCAGCGGCGCCTGCAGCCCGCTGTGCTGCAGGAACTCGGTGGCGGCCATGCCGTAGATGGCTGCCTTGGCGTCGGGCAGCGCGATGCGGGCAAAGCGGGGCTCGGTGAGCTGCTTCACCTCGCTCAGGCCCGGCCCCTTGGGCCAGGCCAGCACCAGCCGGCCCTGCCCCAACGGCAGGGTCTCGGCACAGGCCACGCCCGCCTTGTCGAGAAAGGCCTGGTCGCCCAGGATGACCGCGATCTGTCCCGTCTGCCGGGCCTGCGCCACCACGCCACTCAGGTGGGCATAGAGCGGGTCCACATGGTGGCCGCTCACCTGCTCGAACCGGGTCAGCAGCTCGGTCACCGGGCGCCGGTATCCCGCGCCAGCGCCCAGCATCAGCGTGTCGGCCCGGGCGGGCAGGTGGCAGGCCAGCAGCAGCCCCAGGGCCGGGAGCAGGGCGCGACGAAGGCGGTTCATGTCAGGACTTTCTGGGGGTGTTGAATGGTTCAACATTGTGGTGTTGACTACATAACGAACAGCGCAGGCTGGCCGCCGGGGTGGCGCCTGCGGCCATGCGAATGGTGTGCCAGGCCAGCGGTCGCCCCAGGCCACACTCCGTCCCCTGTGTTGGGGATGTGTCGGTTTGTATCGACTCGAAACCGTACACCGGCCTGTGGTGTCATTCGGCCATGGGCCGCGCAGGCGGTTGTCATCCAAGGTGTTGGAAGGTCAGTGCGGTGGCTCACGCCATGCGCCTTGCGGCTTGCAGGATCCCTTCGAACGAACCAGGGGATCTGTTTTGGCCGCGTCCTTGTCCTATTCGCATCTGTCGCCAGCCACCCGCCTGCTGTGGGCCAAGAGCGGTGAACCCCAGGGGCATGGCCTGCTGGCCCACATGCTGGACGTGGCGGCCGTGGTCGAGGCCATCCTGGCGCGCGAACCGCCAACCACCCGCCAATGGGCCGGGCAGGCGCTGGGCTGGCCCGAGGCGGACGTTGCCCCCTGGCTGGCCGCGCTGGTGGGGTTGCATGATTTCGGCAAGGCCATCCCCGGGTTCCAGGTCAAGTGGGACCCGGGCTGGCAGCGCCTGCAGGCCGTGGGGCTGCAGGCGCCGGAACAGGCCCTGCGGGCTGGCAACCACGCCCTGGCCACGGCCAAGCTGCTGGGCCCGCTGCTGTCCGGGCGGGTGGCGGGGGATCTCAGCTGGCTGCGCGCGGTCATCCAGGCCATCAGCGCCCACCATGGCTACCACTTCCTGCCCACCGAAGTCGAAGGTGGGCACCCGCGCGGCGAGCCCCCCGCCTGGGCGGCCGCCCGCGCCGAATTGCTGAGCGCCTACTGGTCGACCGTGGCGCCGCCCGGGGGGCCGAGCTCGCCCAGCCTGCCGCTGTCGGCGGTGAACTGGCTGGCCGGCCTGACCAGCGTGGCCGACTGGATCGCCTCCAACGTCGCCTGGTTTCCGCTGGGCGAGCGGGCAGACGACCTGCCGGGGCACCTGGCCGCCGCGCGCACCCTGGCCGAGGCGGCACTGGATGCCATCGGCTGGCACGCCAGCCGCCCCTTGCTGCCCCCCACGGACGCTCGCCCGGTCGATGCGCTGATCGCGCAGATGGTCGATCGCCCCGGCCTGACGGCCCGCCCCCTGCAGCAGGCGGGGGACGCCTTGCTGCGGCAGGTCGCCAGCCCTTGCCTGATGCTGGTGGAGGCCCCCATGGGCGAGGGCAAGACCGAGCTGGCCTTTCTGGCCCACCTGCGCCTGCAGCGCCTGCTGGGCCACCGCGGCCTGTACGTCGCCCTGCCCACCCAGGCCACCGGCAACGCGCTGTTCAGCCGGGCCCACAGCTTTCTGGCGCACTTCAGCGCGGCACGGGTCGACATCCAGCTGGTGCATGGCGGCGCCGCGATGAACGAGGAGCTGCGCCACCTGCAGGAGATCGACCACTCGCCCGACGAGAGCGTCTCGGCCTCGGCCTGGTTCGGGCAGCGTCGGCGGCCCTTGCTGTCCCCGTACGGTGTTGGCACGGTGGACCAGGCCTTGTACGGCGTCCTCAACGTCAAACACCACTTCGTGCGCCTGTGGGGCCTGGCCAACCGCGTGGTGGTGCTGGACGAGGTGCATGCCTACGACAGCTACACCAGCGGCCTGATCGTCGCCCTGCTGCGCTGGCTGCGCGCGCTGGGCTGTTCGGTTGTGCTGATGAGTGCGACGCTGCCGCGGGCGCGGCGCGACGAGCTGATCCGCGCCTGGGGCACTGGGGCAAACGACTGGCCGGCGCTGGACTACCCTCGCGTGGCCCTGGTGGACGCCCAGGGCGTGCGGGGCGAGCACTTTGGGGCCCGTCCGCTGGCGCCCATCACCGTGCACGGGCTGGGTGAAGACGTGGCGGCGCTGGCGGCCCAGGCCCTGGCCTTGCTGGCTCAGGGCGGTTGTGGTGCCGTGATCGTCAACACCGTGGACCGGGCCCAGCAGCTCTACCGCCTGCTGCGCGGGGCGCTGGGGCCACAGGTGCCGGTGCTGCTGTTCCACGCTCGCTTTCCGATGGAGGACCGGCAGGCCATCGAGACGCAGGTGCTGCAGTGCTTTGGCCCGGACGGGGACCGGCCCGCCCAGGCGCTGCTGGTGGCCACGCAGGTGGCTGAGCAGTCACTGGACATTGATTTCGACTTCATGCTGAGCGACCTGGCGCCGGTGGACCTGCTGTTGCAGCGAGCCGGCCGGCTGCACCGCCACACCCGCGCGCGGCCGGCCGCGCACAGCCAGGCCCGGCTGTGGGTGGCCGGGCTGGTGCCGGGGCACCTGCCGGAGCTGAAGAAGACCGCCTGGGGCTTTGTGTACGAGCCCTACATCCTGTGCCGGACCTGGGCGCTGCTGGCGCAGGAAAGCACCCTGCAGCTGCCGCAGGACATTGACCGCCTGGTCCAGGCCGTCTACGACATTGACACCCCGCTGCCCGAGGGGCTGCAGGCGGCGGTGCAGGACTTCATCGACATCCGTGCTTACGGGGCCTATGTGGCCGGGGTCCACAAGCAGCGCACCGAATCGCGCCTGGTGGCGCTGGATCCGGCCGATGTGCCCGAGGAAGCCTATGCCCACAAACCCCGCGGGCATGAGGAAGAGGAGGGCGGCATTGGGCTGGAGAACTGCACGCGCCAGGGCCAGGACGCCGTCACCCTGGTGCCGGTGGCGGTGCTGCCCGATGGCCGCTGGCAGGTCCGCGCGGGCGGCCCGGTCTTCGCGCCAGACCAGGCGGTGGACGATGCCACCGCGCGGGCCCTCTACGCGCGCCAGCTCAAGGTGTCGCATGGGGCGGTGGTCAAGCATGTCCTGGCGCAGGAACCGCCTGTGGCGTTCAGAGAGCACCCCCTGCTGAAGTACCTGCAGCCGCTGCGCTTGCAGGAGGGGCGCTGCGCCATCGGCCCGCTGCAGCTGCGGTTGGACGCGGCCCTGGGCCTGGTTTATGAACAGGTCGCCCCCCCGGCGACCGCACCCGAGGAGACTGCATGAGCAAGGACTTCTGCCTGCTCGACGAACCCTGGCTGTCGGTCCGTCTGACCGACGGCCGGGTGCTGGACCTGGGCTTGCGCGAGGTGTTTCAGCGCAGCGGGGAGATCGTGGCCCTGGCCGAGACCGCTCCGCCCAGCCTCGTCGCCCAGTACCGCCTGCTGCTGGCCATCACCCACCGTGCCTTGACGCGGGCGCAAGGGCACTGGCGCCCGGCCGATCGCGTCCGCTGGTTCCGGGACGGGCTGCCCCTGCAGGCCGTGCAGGACTACCTGGACCATTGGCGGGACCATTTCGCGCTGTTCCACCCGCAGCAGCCCTTCCTGCAGGTGGCGGCGCTGGCCGAGGCCCCCGCGACCCGGGACAAGCGCAAGCCGTGGACCCAGATTGCCCTGGCCAGCGCGAACGGCAACACGCCGGTGGTGTTTGACCACGCCGTCGACACCCAGCCGACGGCGCTGGCGCCCGCGCAAGCACTGGGCACCTTGCTGGGCTTTCTGCAGTTCACGCCCGGGGGCCTGGTGAAGTGTCTGCGCGACGCCGACAAGGCCGGGCCGCTGGCCAACACCGCCGCCATCCTGCCGGTGGGGGCCACGCTGGCGCAGACCCTCTGCCTGGCGCTGCATCCTTCGCCCCACCCAGGGCAGGACGATGTGGACCTGCCCGCCTGGGAGCGGCCGCCGCTGACCCTGGCCCAGTTGCAGGGCGAGCCCGTGCCCGCCAGCGGCCCCAACGACCGCTACACCCGCCAGAGCCGGGCCGTGCTGCTGGTGCCTGAGGCCGATGGCCAGGTGCGCTGGCTGCACTTTGCGGCGGGCTGGGCGCTGGCCGACGAGCCCCACGCGCCCGACCCGATGGCCTGCTTCCGCGTGGGCAGCCAGGGCCTGGTGCGCGTGGGGTTCACCGAAGGCCGGGCCTTCTGGCGGGACCTGCCGGCCATGGTGCCCATGCCGGCGGCTACAGAGGGCCTGTCCAGCCAGGCCGCGGCCACCCTGCAGTTCGCGGTGGCCCTGCATCAGGCGATGGGCTGGACCGTGCCCGACCAGCCGCTGCTGGTGGCCGGCCTGGCCAGCGACCAGGCCAAGCTGCTGCGCTGGCGTTCCGAGTTCCTGACCCTGCCCACGGCCCTGACGGCCAACCCGGACAAAGCCGCCGAGCTGCGCGAGCAGGTGGCCCTGGCCGAGAGCGTGCACCGCGCCGTGGCCCAGCTGGCGGTGGGCCTGTTGGCGGCCACCTTGCCAGACCCGACCAGCCAGGACACCCGGGCCCGCGCCCGGGCCCTGCTGGAGGCCGGCCCCTTCACCACCAGCTATTACGCCGCGGCCCAGCGTGCCTTGCCCGCCCTGATGCAGGCCCTGGCCCACGACCGGGCCGAGCAGGCCCTCAACGCCTGGCAGGCCACGCTGCATGACGCCGCCCTGCAGGCCTGGGATGCCGTCTGGCGCGGCCTGGGCCGCTCGCCCCAGGCCCTGAAGGCCGACGCCTTGTTCTGGCCCCGTCTGCAGGGGGCCCTGAAGCAGCACCTGCCCTGTCATCCATCCCTTGCCACCCCGGAGGAGGCCTGACGTGAACGACTACGCCCCAGCATTCATCCAGCACCTGGCTGGCCTGGCCGATGGCCGGGACCGCGGCGCCCTGGCCACCTTGCGACACAGCCTGGCCTTTCCCCCCGGGCGCTACCCGCCGGCCTATCCCCACGTGGAGCGTTTTGCCAAGCCCGAGTGGAGCGCCCAGGATGGCCGCCGGCTCGCGCTGTATGCGGTGGCCGGCCTGTTCGCCCGGCAGCCCAGCCAACGCGCGGCGAGCCTGGCCACCAGCCTGGGTGAGCTGATGCATCACCGCGACAACAGCCCCAGCATCGAACACCGTTTCATCGCCCTGCTGGGCGCCGACGCCGAGGGCGTGCTGGATCACCTGCGCCAGGCCATCAGCCTGCTGGCCGCCGATGGGCTGGGGCTGGACTACGCCCGCCTGCTGCTGGACCTGCAGGTCTGGCTGAGCCCCCCGGAGGCCTACCCCCAGCAGGCGGACCGGCTCGACGACATCCGCCAGCGTTGGGCGCGTGACTTCTACCGCGCGCTGCACGCCAGTGCCGCTACGGCCCCCGCCACCCCCACCTCAGCCGATTGAAGGGAGATCCACACCATGAGCCTGTTCCTTGAGTTCCATCTGATCCAGAACTTCGCCCCGTCCAACCTGAATCGCGACGACACCGGCGCCCCCAAGGACGCGCTGTTTGGCGGACAGCGCCGGGCCCGCATCAGCAGCCAATGCCTCAAGCGCGCGGTGCGGCTGACGGCCCAGGCTCATGAACTGGTGGCGCCGGAGCACCGGGCCGTGCGCACCAAGAAGCTGCTGGCGCTGCTGCAGGAACGCTTGGCCGGGCGCGACCCCGAGGAGGCCCGGCACAAGATCGAGCTGGTGCTGGCGGGCGTGGGTCTCAAGCTGAAGGACGATGGCAAGACCGAATACCTGCTGTTCCTGGGGGACCGCGAAGTGGCCGGCCTGGCGCAGCTGATCGACCAGCACTGGGACGAACTGACCGCCGGCAGCGGCGAGAAGAAAAGCAAGAAGGAAGCGAAGACCGCGCTGCCCGCCGAGCTCACCAAGCAGGCCAAGGCCCTGCTGGATGGTGGCAAGGCGGTGGACGTGGCCTTGTTCGGCCGCATGCTGGCCGACCTGCCCGCCGTCAACCAGGACGCGGCCTGCCAGGTGGCGCACGCCATCAGCACCCACCGGGTGGAGCGCGAGTTCGACTACTTCACCGCGGTGGACGATGAAGGGGATGCCGACGAGACCGGCGCCGGCATGATCGGCCAGGTGGAGTTCAACTCCGCCACGCTGTACCGCTATGCCGTGCTGGACCTGCACAAGCTGCTGTCCAACCTGCAGGGCGATCGGGAGCTGACCCTGTCGGCCGTGGCCGCCTTCACCCAGGCCCTGGTGCGGGCCATTCCCAGCGGCAAGCAAAACAGCTTTGCCGCCCACAACCCGCCGGAGTTCGTGGGCGTGTGCCTGCGCCACGCCGCGCCGCTGAGCCTGGCCAACGCCTTCGAGCAGCCGGTCACGCCGCGCGGCGATGCCGCGCTGACGGCCCAGTCGGTGCAGCGCCTGGCCGACTACGAGGCCAAGCTGGCCGCCGTCTATGGCCAGCCCGAGGACCGCTGGCTGCTGCTGGACCTGACGGGCCGCTGGCCGGTCGGACACGGCCAACCCCAGGTCAACCTGGCCGCGCTGGCCGCCAGCGCGCAGACCCTGGCCGCAGACGCCCTGGAGGGCTGAGCACCGTGACCACATTGCTGCTGCGCCTGCAGGGGCCGATGCAGTCCTGGGGCACCACCAGCCGGTTTGACGAGCGTGACACCCAGCTGGAGCCTTCCAAGTCCGGCGTGCTGGGCCTGGTCTGCGCGGCGCTGGGGCGGGACCGGGCCGAGCCGGTCGACGACCTGGCCGCCCTGCGCATGGGCGTGCGGGTGGACCGCGAGGGTGTGCCCCTGCGCGACTACCAGACCGCCACCGGCGTGGTCATCGCGGCCACCGGCAAGGCCGATCTGACCCGGACCGTGGTCAGCCCCCGGTACTACCTGTCGGACGCGGTGTTCCTGGTCGGGCTGGAGGGCGCTGACACCGCCTTGCTCACCCGCATCCATGCCGCCCTCAAGGCCCCCGTCTGGCCCCTGGCCCTGGGCCGCAAGAGCTTGGTGCCCTCGCGCCCCGTCCACCTGCCAGATGGCCTGGTGGACCAGCCGCTGGAGCCGGCCCTGGGCGGCTACGACTCGGCCGAAATGCCCCGCCCGCTGGGCCTGCTGCGCCTGGTGCTGGAAGACCCGGCCGAAGGCGCGGTGCGGCTGGACCAGCCCGTGGCGCCGTTTGCCCAACGCCGCTTCGGCCCCCGTTTTGTCACCGTTCGTCTTGCTGGAGGGGCGCATGTACCTGACCCGGCTGCGGCTTGACCCGCGCAGTGCCCAGGCCCGGCGCGACCTGGCCGACCCTTACGAGATGCACCGCACGCTGGTGCGGGCCTTCGTGGCCGATGCCACCCAGGC
>JAYSCA010000024.1:0-13785 GCA_041915165.1 Ideonella sp. | reverse complement strand
CACCGCCACCGTGGCCGAGGAGCGGGCGGCCAACATCCACCTGCATGACGGCGTGGACGAGGCCGCGTTCGTCGCGATGCGCCGCCAGCGCGACGCCACGCTGGCCATGCCCACGCTGCTGCTGCCCTCGGTGCAGGTCAACATGCGCGCCGGCCACCTGCCGCCGGCCGAAGACAATGGCACACGCTACCTGAAGATCCCCCTCAACCAGCTCTGATCCAGCCCACCCCATGGCGTCCTCCCCCACCCCGCTCAAACATCTGGCCCCCGGCTGGTTCTCCCTCCCGATGGGCCTGGCCGGCCTGTCACTGGCCTGGTGGCGGGCCGGCCCGCTGATGGGCGACACGGCCACCGGCATCGCGCTGGTCTGCGGCGGGGTGGCCGCACTCGCCTTCCTGGCCCTGCTGGCCGCCAGCCTGCTGCGCTGGCAGCGCCACCCGCAGGCCTGGGCCGACGACCTGAAGCACCCGGTGCGCCACACCTTCGTCGCCACGCTGCCGGTGGCCGCGCTGCTGCTGGCCACCCTGGGCGTGACCTTCTTCGGTCCGCACCCCCTCGTGCGGGCGCTGTGGTGGCTGGGCTCGCTGGGGCAGTTCGGCGTCACGCTGTGGGTGCTGGCCCGCTGGTGGCGACCCAAGGAACAAGGCGGCCTGAACTGGGCCAGCATCACGCCGGCGCTGCTGATCCCGGTGGTCGGCAATGTGGTGGCGCCGCTGGGCGGCGTGGCCCTGGGCCAGGGCGACTGGGCGATGGCCCAGTTCGGCATCGGCCTGCTGTTCTGGCCGGTGGTGCTGGCCCTGCTGGCCGCCCGCATGCTGGTGCAGGGCAGCTTTCCGGAACGCCTGCTGCCCACCGCCTTCATCCTGATCGCGCCGCCCGCGGTCAGCGGCAATGCGGTGCTGCAGCTGGGCGCGCCCGACAGCCTGGGCTGGCTGTTCTGGGGCATGGCGCTGTTCGCCTTCGCCTGGGCCGCCACGCTGGCGCGGCGGCTGCAACCGCTGGGCTTCTCGCTGACGCACTGGGCCCTGTCCTTCCCGCTGGCCTCGCTGGCCAGCCTGACGCTGCGCCTGGCCCAGCCCGGCGGCCTGCTGGCGGTGCTGGGGCCGGTGCTGCTGGCCCTGGCCTCGCTGATCATCCTGGGGCTGCTGATGGCCACCTGGCGCGGGCTGCGCGACGGCAGCCTGCTGGCCCCGGAGCCGGTGGCCCAGATCATCCCCGCCGGCCCTTGAACCGACCGGCGGTGGCACACTGACCGCCATGTCCACCGCCGCGTCCCCTGCTTCCCCGTCCCTGCTGCTGGCCTGTCTGTGCGCCGCCTGGTGCCCTACCTGCGTGGGCTACCAGAGCACCTTCAACGTCCTGGCGCGCCAACACCCCGAGGCCCGGCTGGTCTGGATCGACATCGAAGACCATGCCGACGCGCTGGAAGACGGCGACGAGGCCATCCCCGACATCGAGAACTTCCCGACCCTGCTGCTGCTGCGCGACGGGCAGCCGGTGTTCCACGGCACGGTGCTGCCCCACGCCCAGGTGGCCGAACGCCTGCTGCAACAAGCGGACGCGTTGCGCCCCCTGACCGAACCGGCCGTCCAGGCCCTGGCCCGGGCCGTCGCCGGGCTGGCCCGGGACGAGGCACTGCAGGCGGGCTGAGCCCCGCGCCCTTCCCCGCTTATGCAGCCGGCAGGGCTGCATGCACGAAAGCCTTCGTTGACCCCCGGCCCCGGGGCCCCGGACCATCGGTGTGACCGATGCCCAAGGAGCCCCCAATGCGGCCTGCCCCGACGCCCCTGCCCCCGGCCACACTGGCCCTCGCCCTGGACCCCACCACCGAGGCCGGCCCCTGGCTGCAGGCCCATCCCGACCTGCTGCTCTCGCTGGGCCGGCAGCTGCGGGTGGCCGGCTACCAGCTGGACCCAGCCCGCCTGGCGGCCGAGCTGCTGACGCGCGGCCAGGCCGGCGCCACCGATGCCTGCGGTCAGCGCGTTGCGGTGCGCATGCGCCTGGCGCTGCAGTTCGACGTCCGCCAGGCGGCCTGAACCCGCCACCCAGCCTGACCGCCGGCCATGTGCGGCCCCCGCATAAGGAAGCGCGATTTGATTCGTTCCGCGTTGCAGGCGCGCTTCCTAGCATGGCTTCCATCGCATTCCACCCGCTGCAAAGGAACCTCATGCCGTCCCGCCGTACCGCCCTGTCCCGCCTGAGCCAGCTGGCCCTGGCCACCGCGCTGGCCGCCACCGGCCTGCCCAGCTTCGCCAAGGACGTCACGCTGCTGAACGTCTCCTACGACCCGACGCGCGAGCTCTACCAGGACTACAACAAGGCCTTCGCCGCGCACTGGAAGGCCAAGACCGGCGACACGGTGACGGTCAAACAGTCGCACGGCGGCTCGGGCAAGCAGGCCCGCTCGGTGATCGACGGGCTGGAGGCCGACGTGGTGACGCTGGCCCTGGGCTACGACATCGACGAGCTGCACAGCGTGGCCAAGCTGATCCCGGCCGACTGGCAGAAGCGCCTGCCGCACAACAGCTCGCCCTACACCTCGACCATCGTGTTCCTGGTGCGCAAGGGCAATCCCAAGGGCATCAAGGACTGGGACGACCTGGTCAAGCCGGGCATCAGCATCATCACCCCCAACCCCAAGACCTCCGGCGGCGCCCGCTGGAACTACCTGGCGGCCTGGGGCTACGCGCTGAAGAAGCCGGGCGGCAGCGAGACCAAGGCCCAGGCCTTCGTCTCGGCCCTCTACAAGAACGTGCCGGTGCTGGATTCGGGCGCCCGTGGCGCCACCACCACCTTCGTCGAGCGCGGCATCGGCGATGTGCTGATCGCCTGGGAGAACGAGGCCTTCCTGGCGGTCAAGGAGCTGGGCCCGGACAAGTTCCAGATCGTCGTGCCCTCGGTCAGCATCCTGGCCGAGCCGCCGGTGGCGGTGGTGGACAAGGTGGTTGACAAGCGCGGCACCCGCGCGGTGGCCCAGGCCTATCTGGAATACCTGTACTCGCCCGAAGGCCAGAAGATCGCCGGCGAGAACTATTACCGGCCGATCGACCCCAAGGTGGGGGCCCAGTTCGACAAGCTGTTCCCGAAGCTGAAGCTGTTCACGATCAACGACACCTTCGGCGGCTGGGCCAAGGCGCAGGCCACCCACTTCAACGATGGTGGCGTGTTCGACCAGATCTACGCCAAGCACTGACCCGCGCTCAGCGCGGCAGCACCGCCTCGATGTCCGCCGCCAGGCCCGCGGGCTTGTCCAGCGGCGCGTAGCGGTGCACCACGCGACCGGCGGGATCGATCAGGAACTTGGTGAAGTTCCACTTGATGCCCTCGGTGCCCAACAGCCCGGGGGCTTGGTGCTTGAGCCAGCGGTAGAGCGGATGGGCGTTGGCCCCGTTCACCTCGGTCTTGGCGAACAGCGGAAAGCTGACCTCGTAGCGCAGGCTGCAGAACTGGCGGATGGCCTCGGCATCGCCGGGCTCCTGGTGGCCGAACTGGTCACAGGGAAAGCCCAGCACCGAGAAGCCACGCGCCTGGTAGCGGCGCTGCAGCACCTCCAACCCCTCGTACTGCGGGGTGAAGCCGCAGCGGCTGGCCACGTTGACCACCAGCAGGGCCTGACCGGCGAAGTCGCGCAGCGCCCGGGGCTGGCCGTCCAGCGTCGTCAACGCGATCTCGGGCAGGCCGCTCACGCCAGGGCCTCCAGCGTGGCGCGTGCCTGTTGCACCGCCGGCCGGGCCCGCATGCGCTCGCGGTGTTCCAGCAGCCAGGGAAAGGCCGACGTGTCGACACCATCGCCTTCCAGCCATTCGCCGATCGTGTAGAGGTAGGGGTCGGCCACCGTGTACTGTTCGCCGAAGACCCAGGGGCCCTGCCACCAGTCGCGGCCGATCAGCTCAAAGGCCTCGCGCATGTTCGCGCCGACCTTGGCCTTCATCGCCTCCCAGCTGGCCGGGTCGTCCGACCAGCGGACCCCGCGGTGCTTGTGGGCATGGGCCACGTGCACCGTGCTGGCCAGGTAGCTGTTGAAGGCCTGCACCCGGGCCCAGGCCAGCGCGTCGTCCACCGGCCCCAACCGGGCCTGCGGAAAGGACTGGGCCACGAAGGCCAGCAGGGCCGGGGTCTCGACCAGCGTGCCGCGCGGGGTCGCCAGGGCCGGCACGCGGCCCAGCGGGTTCAACGCCAGGTACTCGGGCGTGCGCTGCTGGCCCCCGGCCAGGTTGAGCTTGACGAGCTGGATCGGCGCCGCCGCTTCGCGCAGCGCGATGTGCACCGCCTGGGCGCAAGTGCCGGGAGCCAGGTAGAGGGTCCAGGGGGTGTCGGTGTCCATCACAGCCAGCCTGTCACACAGGGTCAGTGGAAAAGGCTGCCATTGTGCGTTGCCGGCCCATATGACGCTTCGGCATATCGATGAGCGTTTTGAGTTGTTCCTCGATCCAGCCCCGCTGCCTAACATGACTTCACGCATGTACTTCCGCGCGAACCGCATGAGCGTTGCGCACCCGCTGCCATGACCACTTTCCAACCCTCGCTCGGCGCCGCCGACGCCACGGCAGCGTCGCCGCGGCCGCGCTCGCGCGGGCCGGCAGCCGGGCCGCTGTCGCGCCTGCTGCTGCGCCAGCGCAGCGTGCTGCCGGGCTTCGACCTGTCGCTGGGCCTGACCCTGCTGTACCTGGGTCTGATCGTGCTGGTGCCGCTGAGCGCGGTCTTCCTCAAGACCTTCACGCTGAGCTGGCCCGACTTCTGGGCCGCGGTCGCCTCGCCGCGGGTGCTGGCGTCCTACCGGCTGACCTTCGGCGCCTCGCTGGCGGCCGCCCTGCTCAACGCCGGCGCCGGCCTGCTGGTGGCCTGGGTGCTGGTGCGCTATGACTTTCCCCTCAAGCGCATCGTCGATGCGCTGGTGGACCTGCCGTTCGCCCTGCCCACCGCGGTGGCCGGCATTGCCCTCACGGCCTTGTACGCCCCGAATGGCTGGATCGGCCAGGCCCTGCCCTTCAAGGTGGCCTTCACGCCGCTGGGCGTGTTCGTGGCGCTGACCTTCATCGGCCTGCCGTTTGTCGTGCGCACGGTGCAGCCGGTGCTGGAGGATCTGTCGCAGGAGCTGGAAGAGGCCGCTGCGACGCTGGGCGCCAGCCGCGGCCAGACCTTCTGGCACGTGATCCTGCCGACCCTGGCACCGGCCCTGCTGACGGGCTTCGCGCTGGCCTTCGCCCGGGCCCTGGGCGAGTACGGTTCGGTGATCTTCATCGCCGGCAACATGCCGATGGTCTCGGAGATCACGCCACTGCTGATCATCACCAAGCTGGAACAGTACGACTACGCCGGCGCCACCGCGATCGCGGTGGTGATGCTGGTGATCGCCTTCCTGCTGCTGCTGCTGATCAACCTGATCCAGGCCTGGGCGCGCCAGCGCCAGGGCCGCTGAACGGAGCCCGCCCGATGTCCTCTGCCACTGCCACCGCGCAACCGGTCCGGTCGGCCCTGCAGGCCACGGCCGAACCCGGCTGGGTGCGCTGGGCGCTGATCGCCGGCGCACTGCTGTTCCTGTCCTTCTTCCTGTTCGTGCCGTTGCTGGCGGTGTTCGTCGAGGCCTTCAAGAAGGGCTGGGACGTCTACCTGGCCGCGATCGTCGAACCCGACGCAGTGGCCGCCATCCGGCTGACGCTGATCGCCGCCGCCATCTCGGTGCCGCTGAACCTGGTGTTCGGGGTCTGCGCCGCCTGGGCCATCGCCAAGTTCGACTTCCGCGGCAAGAACCTGCTGCTGACGCTGATCGACCTGCCCTTCTCGGTCAGCCCTGTGATCGCCGGTCTGATGTACGTGCTGGTGTTCGGTCTGCAGGGCTGGTTCGGCGAATGGCTGCGCGACCACGACCTGAAGATCATCTTCGCGGTGCCGGGCATCGTGCTGGCCACGGTGTTCGTGACCTTCCCCTTCGTTGCCCGCGAGCTGATCCCGCTGATGCAGGCCCAGGGCAGCGAACAGGAGGAGGCGGCCCGCGTGCTGGGCGCCAACGGCTGGCAGATCTTCTGGAAGGTCACGCTGCCCAATGTGAAGTGGGCCCTGCTGTACGGCGTGATCCTGTGCAATGCCCGCGCCATGGGCGAGTTCGGCGCCGTCTCGGTGGTGTCCGGCCACATCCGCGGCAGCACCAACACCCTGCCGCTGCACATCGAGATTCTCTACAACGAATACCAGTTCGCCGCCGCCTTTGCGGTGGCCTCGCTGCTGGCCGGCCTGGCGCTGGTGACGCTGGTCATCAAGTACGGCGTCGAGCAGCGCATGAAGCATCAACTGGCCGCCCATTCGACGGCCGCCTGAGGAACCTCCCATGAGCATCGAAGTCCGCCAACTGGTCAAGCGCTTTGGCAACCTCACCGTCTGCGACCACCTCAACCTGGACATCCCGTCCGGCGAACTGGTGGCCCTGCTGGGCCCCTCGGGCTCGGGCAAGACCACGCTGCTGCGCATGATCGCCGGCCTGGAACAACCCGACGAGGGCAGCGTGCTGTTTCACGGCGAGGACGCCACCGGTGTCTCGGTGCGCGAACGCAACGTCGGCTTCGTGTTCCAGCACTACGCGCTGTTCGGCCACATGAAGGTGGCCGACAACATCGCCTTCGGGCTGCGGGTGCGCCCGCGCGCCACCCGCCCCAGCGAGGCCCAGATCCGCGAGAAGGTCCGGGAACTGCTGCACCTGGTGCAGCTGGACACCCTGGCCGACCGCTTCCCGCACCAGCTCTCTGGCGGCCAGCGCCAGCGCGTGGCCCTGGCCCGCGCGCTGGCGGTGGAACCCAAGGTGCTGCTGCTGGACGAGCCCTTTGGCGCGCTGGACGCCAAGGTGCGCAAGGAGCTGCGCCGCTGGCTGCGCCGCCTGCACGACGAGATGCATGTGACCAGCGTCTTCGTGACCCACGACCAGGAAGAGGCCATGGAGGTGGCTGACCGCATCGTGGTGATGAACCAGGGCCGCATCGAGCAGGAGGGCTCGCCCGACGAGGTCTACGACCGGCCGGCCACCCCCTTCGTGCTGAAGTTCCTGGGCGACGTGAACCTGTTCCACCGCCGCACCGAGGCCGGCGAGGCCGTCAGCTATGTGCGCCCGCACGAGCTGGACATCGTCACCGCGCCGCAGGCCGACACCTGGTCCGTCACGCTGGCCCAGACGCTCACCGTCGGCCCCAACACCCGCATCGAGTTCCTACGCGAAGACGACGGCAGCCTGGTGGACGTGGAGCTCTCGCGCGAGGCCTGGCGCACGTTGCAGCGTGACCTGAGCCTGACCCAGGGCAGTCGCGTGCACCTGAAGCCGCGCCGCGTGACCGAGTTCGACCCGCTCACGCCTTGAGCCTGTTGCACCGCCGAGCCCTTCACCGACATATGCGGGTCCCGGCTGTGCTCAGACGCAAAACTTCGTTCGCAAGCCCCGCGGCGCTGCCCAGAATCATGACCATCGGAGTCGATTCCCCCAGGAGCACGTCGTGAACTTCCAGCAACTTCGCTCGGTACGGGAGACCGCCCGCCAGGGCTTCAACCTGACCACGGTGGCCGAGGTGCTGCACACCTCGCAGCCCGGGGTCAGCCGCCAGATCCGTGAACTGGAAGAGGAGCTGGGGCTCACCCTGTTCACCCGCCTGGGCAAGCGCCTGACCGGCCTGACGCCCCCCGGCGAGCGGATGCTGCCCATCGTCGAGCGCATGCTGGACCATGCCGAAGCCCTGCGCAACGCCGGCCGCGACCATGTCAAGGCCATGTCCGGCCAGCTCACGCTGGCGGCCACCCACTCGCAGGCCCGTTACGCCCTGCCCGGCGCGGTGATGGCCTTCCGGGCCCAGCACCCGCATGTGTCGCTGCGGCTGCAGCAGGGCTCGCCCGAACAGATCGCCCGCCTGCTGCGCGACCGCGAGGCTGACATCGGCATTGCCACCGAAGCCCTGGCCCGTCATCCCAACCTGGTCACGCTGGCCTGCTACACCTGGACCCACCTGGTGCTGGTGCCGCAAGGCCATGCGCTGGCCGATGGCCGGCCGCTCACGCTCAAGCGGCTGGCCGAGTTCCCGCTGATCACCTACGAGCGGGGCTACACCGGCCGCGGTCACATCGACCAGGCCTTTGCCCAGGCCGGCGTGACGCCGCAGATGGCCATCGAGGCCACCGATGCGGACGTCATCAAGACCTACGTGGGCCTGGGCCTGGGGGTGGGCATCGTGGCCGCCATCGCCTACCAGCCCGAGCGCGACACCGGCCTGGTGGCACTCGACGCCCGGCACCTGTTCCCGTCCAACGTGACCCGCCTGGCCGTGCGCCGGGGCGAGCCGCTGCGCGACGTGGTCTACGAATTCATCCGGGCCTTTGCCCCGCCGCTGACCCGCGACGTGGTGCAGGCCGAGCTGGAACGGGCCGGTCAGCCCCAGGACGCGACGGCCCTCACTGAGGAGTCTTTGGCATGAGCACGCTGTTGGACGAGGCCCCGGCCGCACGGACCGATCCCCTGGAGACTCTGGTCGCGCAACTGCGCGAGGTGCGCCTGGCCTGGCGCGAAGCCCAGGGCCGCACGCGCGAACCCGCGGCCCGGGAGCTGCCGTCGCCCGACACCCTAGCCCATGTGCTGGAAGACCTGGGCGGCGTGCTGTTCCCGATGCGCCTGGGCCCGCCCGAGCTGCGGGCCGCGACGGAGGACCGCTATGTGCGCCAGACCCTGGGCCAGACGCTGCTGTTCCTGGAGGGGCTGGTGCGGCTGGAACTGCAGCACGACGCCCGGCTGCGGGGACAGGAGCTGAGTGAAGGCCCCGGCATTGCCGAACAGGCCCACCGGACGGTGCAGGCCTTCGCCGCCACGCTGCCCACGGTGCGGGCCGAGCTCGACGCCGACCTGGCCGCCTCGTTCGCGCACGAGCCGGACGCGCGCAGCCAGGATGAGCTGCTGCTGTGGCACCGCGGCCTGCGGGCGCTGCGGATCCACCGCCTCGCGCACCGCTGGCACCAGGCCGGCCTGCCGCTGCTGGCCCGCATGGCCGCCGACCGGGCCCACCGCCAGACCGGGATCGACATTCACCCGGGCGCGCGCCTGGGCGCCGGCTGCGCGCTGCGTCGCGCCACCGGGCTGGTGATCCCGGACGGCGCGGTGGTGCCGGCCGGCACGCTGATCGACGGCCCGCAGGCCATCGGCGGCTGAGCCCGCCAGGGCTCAGGCGGCCGCGGCCAGCGCCCCAGCCTGGCGCTCCGCCCGGGCCTCGGCCCATCGGGCCAGCAGGCTGCGGGCCGCCTGCTGGGCATGCACCCGCAGCTCGGGGATGGCAATGGCCTCCCAGTGCTGGGCCTTCAGCATCGGTCCCACGTAATAGAGGTCTTCCACCGCCACGCCACAGCGGTCCAGCGGCCGGTGCTCGGCATCGACCAGCAGGCCCAGGTCCAGCGCATCGGCGCTGAGCAGGCCCTGGTCGCGCAGGGCGGCCAGCAAGGGGTCCTGGGCGTCGCGCAGCCGGCCAGAGGGCCCGGTGCAGTTGACGACGGCGGCCACGGCAATTTCCTGGGCCGGGCGGCCATCCCGCGGCTGCAGTGTGACCTGCCACAGGCCGGGCGTGCCGGGCAGGGGCTGCACGCCCGCCAGGCGACCGGTCCAGGCGGTCAGGCGGCCCGCGGCGCGGTCGGCCTCCAGCCGCTGCCACAGCGCCGGGGCCATGCGGTGGCGGTGGCTGTCCCACCAGGGCTGCAGATGGCGCAGGAACTGCCGCCGGTCGCGCAGCGACAGGCGCTGCCACAGCCGGGGCGTGCCGGCCCGCAGACTGGCCATCACGTCCCGCCAGTCCAGGCCCTCGGCCTCGGCATCGCGCACCCAGGCCCGCACGGCCGCCAGCGCGCTGCGCGGGTGCAGGGCTGCGCCCAGGTGGGCCACCGGCTGCAGCCCCGGGCGGGGCCGGGCCTCGGCCACGCGGTGGGGCTGCGGCAGGCAGCCGCGCCGTGACACCAGGTGAATGGGACCCCGATGGCCCCGGTCGCGCAGCTCGATCACCAGATCCACCGCGGTCAGGCCACTGCCCACCAGCAGCACGCCGGCCTCGGCCGGGGGCAGCCAGTCGTCCGGGCGGCGCCAGGGATCGGGCCAGAAGCCGGCCGCCTGCCAGTCGCCCCCCGACCCCAGGGATGGCGCCCGCGGCGGCAGATGGCCGGTGGCCAACAGCACCTGGGCAGCCCGCCCCACCTGGCCATCGTCCGTTTCCAGCCGCCAACCGTGGTGGCTGCGCTGCAGGGCGCGCAGGCCGGGCAGCGCCGTCTGCACCCGCACGCCCCGCGCCCGCGCGGCCGCCAGGCCCTGGGCCCAGGTGGCGCCAAGGTAGTCGGCCATCCAGCGCCGCGGCACGAAGTCGGCCGCCCCCGCGGGTCGGCCCTCGGCGGCCAGCCAGCGGGCAAAGCCGTGCTCATCGGCCGGGTCCCAGCCCAGGCGGCCGGCCGGCACGTTGAGCAGGTGGCTGTCGCAACCGGTGCCATAGGCCAGGCCTCGGCCCGGCCGGGCCTCCTGCCCCAGCACGCACAGCGTGGCGCCCGCAGGCAGCTCGCGCATCAGCTGCAGCGCGGTCGCCACGCCGCTGAACCCTGTCCCCACGACCGCGATCGCGTCTTCGGCACCCCATTGCATCGGCAAGCTCCTGTGATCCATGCGGCCCTTGCACCAGACGCCCGGGCCTGCCCGGCATGCTGGCGGGATTGGGGGCGCTTGAGAACGCAGAACCCTGCATAAGCTCAGATCGCGCCGTCATAAGTCGCCCAGCGCGGCTCAACCCGGGCAGGTCGATTGATATGTGTCAATGTTGTGACAATCCGTATCCTCAGCCTTGTCGATAGCGTCGGTCAGCCCTGTACAGTGCCGACTCGGTGGCGCGTCAACGAGGATGCGGCTGCTGTACCTTGTCCATGTGCGCCCAGAGTTTGCTGTCATCCGTGTGCCCCCCGCCGCCCGCCCCCCAGGTCACCCAGGCCCCGTCGCCTGAGAGTGCCCATGTGGGCCGCGGCCTGAGCGACACCATCGACGAATGGAGCCCGGAGGCCCAGGCGCTGCTGGGCTACACCGCCGACGAGGTGCTGGGACAGCCGGTGCAGCTGCTGCTGCCCGAGCACCGGCAGCACGAATACGCCTGGATCAGCCGCCAGCTGGAACAGGGTGAGGCGGTCTACGACCTGCACACTCAGCGGCGACACAAGGCCGGCCATCTGTTGCCGGTCAGCCTGACGGTGGTGGCCCGGCGCGACCGGCACGGAAAACTGGTGGGAGCGGAGAAGCAGCTGCGCGAATGTCCCGGCGAGGCCGAGTTGGTCCGCCACATGACCCAGGAGGCGTCCAACTTCGCCCACCTGTTCGCCCGCACGCCGATGCCGCTGTGCATCACCCGGCTGACCGATGGCACCGTGCTGGCGGTCAACCCCAGCTTCCGCGAATTCACCGGCCAGCCCGAGGCGGCGCTGGTCGGCCACCGCACGGTGGAGATCGGCCTCTGGCGCGACGATGCCGAGCGCACCGCGCTGCTGAGCCGCCTGTACCGCCAAGGCCGGGTGCAGAACGCCCCGCTGACGGTGACGCTGGCCGACGGCGGTCTGCGCGACCTGCTGGTGAACATCGAGCCGATGGACATCGGCGGTCAGCCCTGCCTGTACGTGCTGCTCAACGACATCACGACGCTGCGCGACGCCGAGCGGCGCCTGCAGCGCCGCGACCGGGAGTTCGCCGAGCTGGTCGACAGCGCCAGCGACGCGATCATCAGCATCGACCACCAGCAGCGCATCTGCCTGTTCAACCACGCGGCCGAAGCGATGTTCCAGGTGCCGGCCGAGGAGGCCATCGGCCAGCCGCTGGACCGTTTCCTGCCCGGCGAATGGCGCAGCCGCCATGCCGCGCTGGTGCGCCAGTTCATCGATAGCGGTGCCACGGCCCGGCGCATGGGCAGCGGTCGCGTGGTGCATGGTTGCCGCGCCGATGGCACGGTGTTCCCGATCGAAGCGTCCATCTCGCGCGTGGGTCAGGGCGAGAGCCTGCGGCTCACCGTGGTGGCGCGGGATGTGTCCCAGGCGCGGGCGGCCGAGCAGGACCACCTGGCCCGCATCGCCGCCGAGACCGCCAACGAGGCCAAGACCGCCTTCCTCTCGCGCATGAGCCACGAGCTGCGCACGCCGCTCAACGCGGTGCTGGGCTTCACCCAGCTGCTGCTGACCGGCCGGGAGGACCCGCTCTCCGGCGGCCAGCGACACCAGGTCGCCCTGGTGCAGCAGGCGGGCTGGCACCTGCTGGCCCTGATCAACGACGTGCTGGACCTGTCCCGCATCGAAGGGGGTCAGCTGCGGGTCGAGGCCACCGAGGTCGACCCCGGCCGCTGCCTGCAGGAAGCCCTGGCCATGGCCGCGCCACAGGCCCAGGCGCGGAACATCACGCTGAAGAGCCCGCCGCCCGACACCACCCTGCCGATCGTGCATGCCGACCCGCTGCGCCTGCGGCAGGTGCTGCTCAACCTGCTGAGCAACGCGATCAAGTACAACCAGCCCGGCGGTTGTGTCGAGGTCGAGGCCCGGGCCGACGCGCCGGGTGACCGGCTGTGCCTGCGCGTGACCGACACCGGCATGGGCATGTCGCCCGAGCAACTGGCCCACCTCTACGAGCCGTTCAACCGGCTGGGCCGCGAGTTTTCGCACGAGGAAGGCACGGGCATCGGCCTGGTGCTCTCCCGCGAACTGATGCGGCTCATGGGTGGCTCGCTGCAGCTGCGCAGCCACCTGGGCGAGGGCACCCAGGTGGACCTGTGCCTGCCCACGGTCACCGAGGCGCCCCGCCCCGCCCCGCCGGCACCGCCCCCCGCGCCCGACGCCGCCGCCGGCAGCCCGGCCGACGCCGACTGGGGTGGCCGCGTGCTCTACATCGAAGACAACCCGGTCAACCAGCTGCTGATGCAGCAGCTGCTGGCCCGCTGCCCCACCGTGGAACTGCGCTGCGTCGAAACCGGCGCGGAGGGCCAGCACGCCGTCGCCCAGTGGCAGCCCGACCTGGTGCTGCTGGACATGCAGCTGCCCGACATGAGCGGGCTGGAATGGCTGCAGCGCGAAGCCGGCCCGGTGGGCGACGGCCGCCTGCGCGTGATCGCCGTGTCAGCCAGCGCGATGAACGGCGACGTGGCCGCGGCCCGCGCCGCCGGGGCCATGGACTACTGGACCAAGCCGCTGCGCCTGGACCAGGTGGTGCACGACCTGGCCCGCTGGCTGGGTCCGCGCCCGGCCGCGGACGCGCAGCCGCCGGCCGATCCGGCCTGAGGCGCCCGCGTTACAGCGGCGCGGAGGGCGTACCCACCGGCGCGGCCTGCGCCTGGCGCACCACATCAGGCAACAGGTGCGGCGCGAAGATCTGGATGAAGTCGTAGGCATAGCTGCGCAGCAGGGCCCCCCGCCGCACCGCCACGGTCGTCGTGTTGACCGGAAACAGTTGGCGCGCATCCACCGCGCGCAGGGCGGTGTCGCGCTCTTCATCGAAGGCGATGGCCGCGATGATGCCCACCCCCATCCCCAGCTCCACATAGGTCTTGATCACGTCGGCGTCCATGGCCGACAGCACCACCTGGGGCTTCAGCCCGGCCCGAGCGAAGGCGTCGTCGATGCTGCCCCGGCCGGTCACACCGGTGTCGTAGGTGATGACGGGATGCTCGGCCAGCCGCTGCAGCGAGATCGGCCCGATCAGCAGCGGATGCCCCGGCGGCACGATGACCACGTGGGTCCAGCGGTAGCAGGGCAAGGCCACCAGTTCGGGCTGGTCCTCCA
>JAYSCA010000023.1:0-14057 GCA_041915165.1 Ideonella sp. | reverse complement strand
AGGGCGATCGCGTTTTGCAGGTTCTTGCTCATCTCAGTGCTCCTTGAAGCAGCCACCGGCCCCTCAGGCGCGGTGGATCCAGGTCGGGGCGACGGTGGTGCCCAGTCCGGCGCCATAGCCCAGGTAGATGTTGAGACCCGCCAGCGGTTCCAGGTAACGGGCATTCTTCAGGCCCCCGGCATCCACCACCTCGAAACCCATGCTTTGGGCCAGCGTGCGGGCCACCTGCTTGGCGGCCGCGCTGTCGCTGGCCAGGAAGACGGTGGCGTGACGGCCTTGACCGAAATCAGCCCCCGCCGCCAGCACCTGGGCGAACAAGGTGTTGAAGCCCTTGACCAGTTGGGCGCCCGGCACAGCCCGAGCAATCTCTTCAGCCGCGGAGGTGCTGTGGCCCAGCGTCAGGCCCATGTAGTCGGCCGTCAGCGGGTTGGTGATGTCGATCACCACGGCGCCGTTCAGGTCGCCCAGCGATTGCAACGCCGCCACGGCATCGCCATAGCCCGTGGCCAGCACCACGGCGTCCACGCCCTGGGCCGCACCAGCGGCGGGCACCGCCACCGCGCCCGGATGGGCGGCGGCCAGGGCCTGGGCCTTGTCCAGGTGGCGGGCGGTGACGCGGACCGCGTGGCCGGCCTGGGTGAGTTGCTTGACGAAGGCTGCGCCCATGTTGCCGGCGCCGATCACAGTGACTTTCATGTCCATTCCTTGGGGTTCAGTGCATGGTGTTCACTGTATTGATTCGAGCTTGGCAGATAAACTTCGATTCGATTGATTGATTGTCACGGAATACGAGACAGTGGACCGATTTCTGGAAATGCAGAGCTTCAACACCGTGGTCGAGGCGGGCAGCTTCGTCGCGGCCGCCGAGACGCTGAACCTGTCCAAGGCGGCGGTGTCCCGCCACGTGGTGGAGCTGGAGAACCGGCTGGGCATCCGGCTCTTGCACCGCACGACCCGGCGCGTCTCGCTGACGCCCGAGGGCCAGGTGTTCTATGCCCGCAGCAAGGAGCTGCTGGCCGAGCTGGCCGAGGCCGAGACCGAGGTCACCTCCAACCGCGAGGCCGCCAGCGGCCTGCTGCGCATCAATGCGCCCTTCACCTTCGGCATCCTGCACCTGGCGCCGCTGTGGGGGCGCTTTCGCGCCCTGCACCCGCAGGTCACGCTGGAGGTGACGCTGGCCGACCGGCTGGTGGACCTGGTGGAGGAAGGCTACGACTTGGCTGTCCGCATCGCGGCAATGGAGAACTCCTCGCTGGTCAGCCGGCAGCTGGCCACCACCCGCCTGGCCCTGTGCGCCTCACCGGCCTACCTGGCCGCCCACGGCACACCCCAGCACCCGGCCGAGCTGACCCAGCACCAGGTCATCGCCTACAGCTACTTCGCCACCAAGGACGAATGGCACTTCACCGGACCGCAGGGGCCGGTGAGCGTGCGCACCCGACCCTGGATGCACACCAACAACGGCGAGACCTGCCTGGCCGCCGCCCTGGCCGACCAGGGCGTGATCCTGCAGCCCACCTTCCTGGTGGCGCCGGCCTTGGCCGCGGGCACGTTGGTGGAGCTGATGCCCAGCTACTGCGCGCACGAGATCGGCATCCACGCCGTCTACCCCAGCCGCAAGCATGTGTCGGCCAAGGTGCGGGTGCTGATCGACTTCCTGGTCGAACAGTTCACTGGCCAGGACGCGCGCTGGTGAGGTGCCCGCGCGCTTGGCTCATCGCATGAGCCGATAGGCGACCAGGCCGATCCATTCGTGCAGCGCCAGCTGCCAGCGGTGCAGGCTCTCGGTCAGCGAATACTCGGTCCAGGGTGTCTCGGCCCCGGTGCGGAAGTCCACCGGGTACGGTGTGACCCGGCAGCCAACGGCCTGGAACTCGGCCACCGAGCGCGGCATGTGCCAGGCCGAGGTCACCAGCAGCCAGCGCTGCTCGCGGCAGCGTGGCCCCAGCAGCGCGGCCACGCGCTGGGCGTTCTCGCGGGTGGAGCGCGAACGGCTCTCCAGCAGCACGTGGGCCATGTCGAGCCCCTGCTCGGCATAGAAGCGGCGGGCCAGCTCGGCCTCCGACACGCCGGTCACCCCCACCAGCCGCCCCTCCCCGCCGGTGAACACCAAGGTCATCGCCGGGTGCTGGCGCAGCCAGGGCAGCGGCTCGGTCATGCGTTCGGCGGCATCGTTGAGCGGCACCTGGCCATGGGTGACGAAGCTGGCCGGGTGGTCGAACGCGCCCCCCAGCACGATCACGCCCGCATGCTGGCCGATGCTGGCCGCCGGCGGCACCGGGTAGCGCGCCTCCAGCGTGCGCAGCAGCGCATCCGGCGCGGCCTGCACCCCCAGCAGCGCCAGCCCCCCCAAGCCCCCCCACAGCATGGACAGCGCGACCCGGTGGTGGCGCTTCAGCAGCCACAGGGCGATGACCCACCACAGCCCCAGCCAGAACAGGGGCTGGGTGATGGCCTGCAGCAACTTGGAAGCGATGAAGAGCATGCCCGCATTGTCGCGGGCCTCGGCCTCTCAGGGCGGGATCAGTACGGGATCACCAGCGGGGTCTGAACACCCGCCGACTCGTCCACCGTGTAGGTGTAAAGGCCGCTGGGCACGCGCAGCCACCAGAGGTTGAAGTCGAAGACGGAGGTGGAATCGCCCAGCACCTGGTCCTCCACCGTGTGCACGGTCAGGGGCGTGCCCGCCAGGCAGGTCTGGGGCATGGCCAGCGGGGTCAGAAAGTGCACGGCGCTGGTCGTGGTGGTGGAGACGTTGGTCATGCGCCGCCCGACGAAGTGCCCGCTGACGGGATCCGCCTCGACCGCCAGCGCGGTCTCGACATCCACGCCGATGCCCCGGGCCGCCGGCACGGTCAGGATGCCCCCGCTGCAGCCCCCGGAACCCACCGGTGCCACGCTGCGGGCGACGAACGTGACCAGCCGCCCCATGCGGTCCCGCGCATCGAAGTGCGGGTCCACGAAGGTGTTCTGCAACGCTGGCACGTCGGACGCCGAGAAGAAACCGCTGCCATTGAACGGCGTCGGGTCGAAGGTCATCAGGCTGTTGTACGGATCACCCAGTGCCTGGGCCGAGCTGACACTGCCGTTGAGGGCCGAGAACACGAACTGGCCCAGCATGTTGGCCCCCGCGCTGGTGCCACCCAGCGGGATGTTGCGCGCCAGCAGGTTCCTCAAGGTCGCATTCAGCTTGGTGCCCTGCCACAGGTTGACGTAGGTGCTCTGGTCGCCGCCGGCGATCCACACGGCGTTGGCCGTGCCCACCACGGTGTTGACGAAATCGTCGTCGGCCGCCGCGCGGTTGGTCAGCACCAGGGTCTCTGCTGCGCTGAGCCCCAGGAAGGCGCCGCCAACATAGCCATCAACGGCCGGCGTGGTGGTCGACTTTTTCTTGTCGCTGTAATACAGGTACGGGTCATAGGCATCGGTGCCGGTGGTGCGGATGACCACGAAGCGCCCGCCCGTGGCCGGGGTGATGCCCGCCCGCTGGATCATCCAGCGGTAGGCATCGTCCACATCCGGACCGCCCCCCATCAGCACCAGGGGCCGCACCGCCTGCCCCGACGGGGTCGGCAAGGGCAACAACGGTGTGACGTTCCCACGCTGAAAGTAGACCGTCCCGGTCGTGTAGTAGCTGTACTTGGCGGCCGTCCTGGTCGGCGCTGCCTGGGCCGGCAGCAGGCCCGTGACCACCAGCAGGACGAGCAGCGACACCTGCTGCATCACACGGCCCACCCAGGCGCGAAGTGCATGGTCTGGCTTCGACACGATCCCCTCCACAACGGCCGGAGTGGCCTGCGGAAATTCTAGGAAGCGCGGGCTGGGCCGTCACGCGACGACGAGGGGTGAAAACCCGCTGTCCGCTGAACGAGCCCCCCCCAAAAAAACCGAACGCACAAAGCAAAACGCCCACTCGAGAGAGCGGGCGTTTGACGGCATTTGGTGGCCTGGGGCGGAATCGAACCACCGACACGCGGATTTTCAATCCGCTGCTCTACCAACTGAGCTACCAGGCCGGGAAGCTGCGCAGTATAGCAGGCTTTTTTCAGCGCGCGCAACGGGTGCATGCCGAGAACTTGCGAAAGCCCAAACGCGCCCCCGGTTCGTGCTGGCGACATCCGCGCGCTGCCTTCATGCTCGTTCACAGAGGGCAAAAAGAAGTTGGATCGCGCCCTCTGCTTCGGGCTTCATGCCGCGCCATCAAAACGCCGGCCGGCAGGAGTCCATTCCATCTGAAGAGGAAACGAGGAACAAACCATGAAACACACGAACTTCAAGCGTCTGCTGCTGGTGACCGCGTTGTGCATCGGGGGGGCGGGTGCGCTGTCGCCGATGGCCTGGGCGGGTCCTGGTGGCGGCGGTGGCGGTGGCGGTGGCGGTGGTGGCAGCGGCGGAGGCAGCGGTGGCGCCGGTGGCGGCAGCGGGATGGGCCAAGGGTCTCCCTCGACGCAGGCCACCACGGCACGCCAGCAGACCCAGACTCAGACCATGAGCCAGGAACAGATGCGCACGCAGACCCGCGAGCAGTTGCACACCCAGGAGCAGCTGCTGGAGCAGACCCGCACCCAGTTGCGCCAGCAGGAGGAAGCGCTGACGCAAACGCGCACCCAGCTGCATCAGCAAGAACAAATGCTGCAGGCCACGCGAGCGCAGACACGGACCCAAAGTCAACTGACCACGCGGCAGCGCGATCAGTTGCGGGAGCAGGAGCGGCTGCAGCAACGCACCCTGGACCAGCTTCGGGACCAGGAACACCTGCAGACCCGGCTGCAGACGCAGTTGCAGGACCTGGAAAAGCTGCAGATGAAGCTGCAGACGCAATGGCAGGAGCAGGACCGCCTCCAGGAGCGGCAAAGCCAGCCTTAATAGGGACTAACCCGAGCAGCCTCCACGCACTTGACGCGCGTCAAGTTCGCTGGTGCGTGGAGGCCAAGAATGGACATCGCAAACGGATACAGGTAGAGGTACCTGATCCGGGGATTGCGAAAAGGAGGAGTTTGGAATGTCTCAGCCGCACGCCACGACAGAACGCCCCAAGGTTGGCCACCGTTTGGGTTCACAGAAGGCATGGTCTCCGATCTGTGCCGCCATCCTGCTGCTGGGTTGCAGTGCTGCTGGGGCCGCCCCACTGAATTGGTCGACAGTGGCCAACAGCGCCGATGTCATGCCGGGCAGCAGCAAGACCTTCAACAGCTTCAACCAGCCGTCCGTCAATTCGAACGGTCTGGTGGTGCTGCGTGGACGCAGCAAGGGACAGGATGGACAACCGGCCAAAGGCATCTATTCTCGCGACATGAGCCAGGGTGGGCAGGCCCTGCAGTTGGTGTTCGATGTCTCGAGCACGGTGCCCGGCCCCAACAACACGTCGTATGACGGAAAACTGGCCACCCTGACCGAGTTCCCGGCCTTCCCGCGCATCGGCAAGGACAGCGCCACCATCGTCACGCGAGGTCAGTCCAACCCGGTGTGGACCTACACCGATGCCAGCGGCGCGGACACCAAGGCCGGCACCAGCGGTGTCTATGTGCTGCACAAGGGCACGGCCAAGGCGGCAGAAACCCAGTTGGGCGCAGCGCCCGGCATGAACCAATACAGCGTGCCGGGTGCCCCAGCCGGCACCCGGTTCGACCAGTTCCCCGGTGCGCCGGCGGTGGGGGGTGACAAGATTGTCTTCAAGGGCAACTACACCTCCGGCACCTCGAAGACGGGCATCTACTTCCGCAAGATCGCCGACAGCGCCGCCGACGCCAAGACGCGCGTGGTGGCCGACAGCACCATGCTGATCCCGGGTCAGGTGGTGGGCGGTGTGACCTTCGGCTCCACCGCGCCGCCGTCCGCCAGCGCCGAGGATGTGGTGTTCCTGGGCCTCGACAACGAGGCCAGCCCGACCCTGGGCGGCATCTACCGGGCCCCGCTGGCGTCCCGCCCGGCGCTGGAGTCCCTGTTGATGCTGAGCGACGCGGTGCCTGGCGAGGTGGCGGGCACCACCTTCCGCCAGATCGGCGAGGCGCTGTCCTACGATGGCCGGTTCGTGGGTTTCTGGGGTGCCTGGGGCAACGAGATGCGCGACATCCTGCTGACCTGCCCGACCGATGGCCAGGCCGACGTGGTGGCCTATTGCCAGGCCACCTACCCGGACGGCTACGCCACCCAGGTGCCCGTTCACCAGGGCTTCTTCGTGATGGACACGCAGTCGCGCCAGCTCTACGCCGCGGCCAAGACGGGTGCGACCTACCAGGACTTCCTGTACTGGACCTTCTCGGGCAAGCCGCCCGGCAAGGGTGATGCCGACGCGGAGGATCCGGAACCGCCCCGTTGGCGCTCCGCTGCCTTCGTGTCCACCTTCCACAAGTCGGGCGGCAAGGCGCAGGTCGCCTTCAAGGGCCATCTGGCGAGCGGCGCGGTGGACGGGCTCTACCTGACCACGGTGCCGTCCAAGACTGGCAGCATCAGCACGCTGGTGGACACGACCACGGCCGCCCGGCTGATCGACCCGGCGGCGCCGGCGGGGGCGGTGGTGTCCTCGATCGGGCTGGAGCGGGAGGCCCTGCGTGGCCCGTGGCTGGCCATCACCGCCAGCATGCTGGACGCGGTGACGGGCGAAGCCTGGGCGGGGGTGTATGTGACCCGCACCAAGTGATGCGCGGCTGACACCGCCCCACATGACAACGCCCGGCAAGCCGGGCGTTTTTCATGGCGGGGGTGAGCCGCTCAGGCCAGGGAGCCGCGCTTGTTGCGCGAGAGGTCGACGCCCAGCTGCTTGAGCTTGCGGTAGAGGTGGGTGCGCTCCAGCCCGGTCTTCTCGGCCACGCGGGTCATGCTGCCGTTCTCACGGGCCAGGTGGAACTCGAAGTAGCTCTTCTCGAAGGCGTCGCGCGCTTCGCGCAGCGGGCGGTCCAGGTCAAAGCTCTGCTCGGACTGCGGCCCCAGCTCCACCGGCAGCGGCACAGGCAGGCCCATGCCGCCGGTCATCGCGGCTTCCACGGTCAGGCCGGGCTCGGAACGATAGACGCCGTTGCCGGGCACCGGGGCCGCCCCTGCGGCTGCTGGCGCCTTGGGCACGGCGCGGGCCAGACCCTGCTCCACCGCCCGCAGCAACTTTTGCAGCGTGATGGGTTTTTCCAGGAAGGCCATGGCCCCGAACTTGGTGGCCTCGACCGCGGTGTCGATGGTGCCGTGGCCGCTCATCATCACCACCGGCATGTTGAGCTGGCCGGTGGCGCCCCACTCCTTGAGCAGGGTGATGCCGTCCACATCGGGCATCCAGATGTCGAGCAGCACGAGGTCGGGCCGCATGCGCTCCCGGGCCGCACGCGCCTGCGCGGCGTTCTCGGCCAGCTCGATGGTGTGCCCTTCGTCGGTCAGGATTTCCGAGAGCAGGGCACGGATGCCCATCTCGTCGTCGACTACAAGTATCGTTGCCATGGAGGTCGCGTCAGGTGCCCGTCACGGGTGGGTTGGCCGTGGGAGGTCCTGCAGGATCCTTCTGTTCAGTGATGCCCGAAAATGATAGCGAAACCTGAGCCCCGCCCGCCGCACCCGTCCCTCCGGCCTCGGGGGGAAGGTTGACGATGCGCACGCGGGCTCCGTGTTCGTCCGCGATTTTCTTCACCACCGCCAGCCCCAGGCCCGTGCCTTTGCTCTTGGTGGTGACATAAGGTTCAAAGGCCCGCTTGAGCAGCTTCTCGCTGAACCCGGGGCCATTGTCCGACACTTTCAGGCGCACGGTCGGCGCGCGACCATCCTCGTGCCGGATGACCTCGGTCTCCAGCTGCACCCGGGCATGTTCCTGGGCCTCCACCGCGTCCAGCGCGTTCTGCACCAGGTTGTGGATGACTTGGCGCAGCTGGGTCGCGTCGCCCTGCACCAGCGGCAGGGCGTCGGCGCAGCGGGCCACCAGCCGCCCCTTCTCCTGCTGGTCACCGTAGAGGGCCAGCACCTCGGCCACCAGCGCGTTCAGGTCGGTGGGCAGCAGCTTGGCCGCCGGCAGGCGGGCATAGTCGCGGAACTCGTTGACCAGCTGCTTCATCGCCTGCACCTGGGCGACGATGGTGCCCACCGAACGTTCCAACATGGCCTGGTCGGCGCCTTCCAGCTTGGACGCGAGCTTGAACTGCAGCCGCTCGGCCGAGAGCTGGATCGGGGTGAGCGGGTTCTTGATCTCATGCGCCAGCCGGCGGGCCACCTCGGCCCAGGCCTCGGTGCGCTGGGCCGAGACCAGCTCGGTGATGTCGTCGAACACCACCAGCCGCGCCCGCCCCGGCAGCATGGCGCCCCGCGCCAGCAAGGTCACCGCACTGTCGGCCCCGGGCAGCTCGAACGACTCCTGCCAGTGGTCGCGCTCGCCGACCTCCGGGCTGTTCTCCAGCTGGTCGAAGCGCTGCCAGATCGCGGTGGCGAAGTCGGCCAGGCCCGGCACCTCGCTCAGCGGCCGGCCAATGTAGGCCGACAGCGGCACCCGCAGGATGCGCGTGGCCCCCGGGTTGACGGTGTCGATCACCTGCTCACGGTCGAACATGATGACGCCGGCGGTCATGCTGTCGAGGATGGTCTGCAACCGGGCCCGGGCGCCGTCGAGCTGGCGCATGCTGCGCTCGGCCTGGGCCCGCGCGCTGCCCAGCTGCTCGGTCATGTCGGCGAAGCTGCGGGTGAGCTCGCCGATCTCGTCGCGCGAGGTGAACACCGGTTTGGCCCCCAGGTCGCCTGCGGCCACCTGGCGCATGCCCTCGGCCAGCAGCAGCAGCGGACGGGCCAGCTGGTTGCCCAGCAGCACCGCCAGCACCACCGCGCCCAGCACCGAAAGCACCATCGACAGCGTCAGCGTGCCGATGTACATGCGCCGCAGCCCATCGCGCGAGATGTGGCGCTGCTGATACTCACGGTAGGCGGCCTGCACGATCAGCGCGTTGCTGGTCAGCGCCTGGGGCAGCGGCTGCACCACCATCAGGTAGCGGTCTTCGCGCTGGGCCAGGCTGAAATGGGTGTCGGGCAGCCGGGCCAGGGCCCGCAACTGGGCCTGGGACGCGGCCTCGGCGCCGGCCACGTCATCCTCCAGCCCTTCGATCTGGCTGGCCGACTGCTGCAGCTTGGCCTGGCGCAACAAGGTGCCGGGCGGCCGGTCCAGCCCCAGCGAGGTGCTGGTGCTGGCGGTGGACAGCACCTGCCCCGAGGACGACACCAGGGCCACCTGGCGCGCGCCCAGCTGCTCGCGCAGCCGCTCCAGCATCAGCACCTCGGGGTCGGCCGATTCGGCGATGCGGTCGGCCGCATTGCGGGTCTTGGCCACCAGGTCGGCCGACAGCGCCTCCAGCGTGCCCTTGCCCAGGGCCAGGCCGGCGTCCAGCGCCCGCTCCACGCCGGTGTCGAACCAGGCCTCGACGCTGCGCGAGACGAACTGGTAGCTCACCGTGTAGATCAGGGCCCCGGGCAGCACGCCCACCAGGGCGAAGATGCCGGCCAGCTTGAACAGCAGCTTGCTGCCGAACTTGCGCTGGCGCAGCCGCACGCCCAGGCGCACCGCCGCCGCCAGCAGCACCGCCACCAGCAGGGCCGCCACACCCACGTTGACCCAGAACAGCCAGACGAACTGCTGTTCATAACCCAGCGCCCGCTGGCCCACCAGGGAGAGCACGAAGGTCAGCACCAGGCCGATGCCGGCCACCACCAGCAAGCCGATGGCCCAGGCCCACAGGGTGGAACGTTTCATGGGGCGTGCGCGTCCAGGGCCGCGGGCTCAGTCCAGCCGGATGGTGCGCTCGACCGACAGCCGCCAGTCCGACTGCATCGTCAGGTCCAACTGCAGCGGGCGGGGCAGCAGGCTGTTGTCCAAGCGGTAGCTGAAATCGATGTAGTAATGCTCGCCAGGCTCGATCTGGTCGGCATCGGCGATGCGCCAGGAACTGGCCCGCGAGACCGCCCCCAGCGCCCCCGCCACCGAGGCAAACGACTGGCTGAACGCCCCCAGGCTGACCCGCCAGGACGAGGTGAGCGGCTGGTAGGAGACCCGCCAGGTGCGGGTGGCGCTGGCCACACGGTCGTCCCGCCAGTACCAGCGCGGCCGGTAGACCTTGGCCTCGGCGGTGAAATACAGCGGCACGCCACGGCGCAGCGCGTCTTCCACGGTGCGGCCCAGCGCCAGACGGACCTCGAAGTCCAGGTTCAGCCCGCCATCAGCCCGGCTGACAGCCAGCGAGGGCAGCTCAATGCCCTGGGCCCGCGCCGGCATCCCGGCCAGCAGCCCCAGCGCCAGGACCAGCCCGACCCAGTGACGCCACACCCCTGTCTGCCGCCAGGAACGGCAGGCATCGGGACGCGGAAGCCAGGACAAGGCCATCACGATGGATCAGCGGCAGACAGCAGCGCGTAGAAAAAACCGTCCGCCCGGGCCACAGGGCCGGCGGCGGACGCGGAAGGCCCATTGTCCGGCAGCGGCAGCAAATGCCCCGGCGACTGGGCCGAGACAAGCGTCGGCGACAGGCCATGGCGTTGCAAAAACGCGTCGATCTGCTGCGCCCCCTCGGCCTTGAAGATCGAGCAGGTGGCGTAGACCAGCCTTCCGCCCGGCTTCAGCAGCGGCCACAGCGCGTCCAGCAGCCCGGCCTGGGTGGAGACCAGACTGTCGATGTCCTCGGGCCGGCGCAGCCAGGCGATGTCGGGGTGGCGCCGCACGATGCCTGAGGCCGAGCATGGCGCGTCCAGCAGGATGGCGTCGAAGGGCTGGCCATCCCACCAGCTCGCCACGGCACGGGCGTCGGCCGCCTGGGTGCGGGCCCGCAGGCCCAGGCGCTGCAGCCCCTCATCAACCCGGGCCAGGCGCGTCGGGTCGGCATCCAGCGCCAGCAGGTCCAGGTCGGCCAGTTCCAGCAGATGGGCCGTCTTGCCACCGGGGGCGGCGCAGGCGTCCAGCACCCGGGCCCCGGCAGGCAGGCCGGCGCCCAGCAGCAGCGGCGCGGCGCGCTGGGCCGCCAGGTCCTGCACCGACACCAGGCCCTCGGCGAAACCGGGCAGGCGGTCCACCGGCACGGGGGCGTCCAGCACGATCGCGTGCTCCCAGCCCGGGCCGGCCACGGGCTGGCCGGCCAGCCCGGCCTGGGCCAGCCGGGCCAGGTAGTCCGGCACGCTGCTGCGACGGGCGTTGACGCGCAAGGCCATCGGCGGGCGCAGCCGGGCCTGTTCCAGCACGGTCTGCCAGTGGTCGGGCCAGTCGGCGCGCACCCGCTCGACCCACCAGGCGGGGTGGTTCCAGCGGGCCTCGGGGCGCTGGCTGGCCTGGGCGACCTGGGCCGCGCGCTCACGCAGGAAGCGGCGCAACACCGCGTTGACGAAGCCCGCGGAGGCGGGCGCGGCCTTGCGCACCGCGGTCACGGCCTGGTCCACCAGGGTGTGGTCGGGGTAGGCCGGCGCCTCCTCGGGCCACAGCAGGGCCAGCGCGCACAGCAGCAGCCCCTCCACCGCGGGCGGCGGGCGGCGCGGCGCCAGCTGGGCCCGCAGCACCTCGGCCGCCCCCAGGCGGCGCAGCACCGCGAACGACAGGGCCTGGACCCCCGGGCGCACCGGCCCCGGCACGCCGGCCAGCACATCGGTCAGCGAGCGGCCAGACCGCACGGCCTGCACCGCGCGGGCGGTGAGGGTCAACAGGCGGGCCAGCGAGGGCCCGGCCGGATGGGAAACTGCAGCATCGGTCACGGCCGGCAGTCTAACCACCCTAGGCTGGCAAGGTGCTTGGCCCCTGTCCGACAATGGACGGCTTTCCCGACCCGAGGCAAGGATCCCGGCATGTCCCATTCACGATCGGCCCAGGCGACACCGGCCACGCTGTCGCCAGACGAGCTGGCTGCACGGCCGGCGTCCGAACGCATCCGCTACCGCCTGGTGCAGGCGGGACGACGCCACCATGCCAACGACAACATCGCCGACTTCGTGCAGGCCGGCGAGCTCGACGAGCTCAAGGCCGAGGTGGCGGCCAAGATGGCCGAGGTGCTCAAGGCCCTGGTGATCGACACCGAGAGCGACCACAACACCCACGAGACCGCCAAGCGCGTGGCCAAGATGTATGTGGACGAGGTGTTCCGCGGCCGCTTCCGCCCGATGCCGGACGTCACCGAGTTTCCCAACGTCTCGCGCCTGAACGAGCTGATGATCGTCGGCCCGATCACGGTGCGCAGCGCCTGTTCGCACCACCTCTGCCCCATCGTCGGCAAGCTGTGGATCGGCGTGCTGCCCAACGAGCACTCCAACCTGATCGGTCTGTCCAAGTACGCACGCATCGCCGACTGGATCATGAGCCGGCCGCAGATCCAGGAAGAGGCGGTGATCATGCTGGCCGACACGCTGCAGGAGCGGGTCAAGCCCGACGGCCTGGCCATCGTGATGGAGGCCGACCACTTCTGCATGCACTGGCGCGGCGTGAAGGACAATGATTCGGCGATGACCAACAGCGTGATGCGGGGGGCCTTCCTGAAGGACCCGAACCTGCGCCGCGAATTCCTGTCCCTGCTGCCCAAGAAGGGGTGAGTGCGATGCTTGTCCGTCTGATGTACGCCAGCCGCGCCGTGGATCCGCAGTCGCCCGACGCGCTCCAGGCCCTGCTGCACCAGTCGCGCTCGGCCAACCCGGCGCAGGGCATCACCGGCGCGCTGTGCCATGCCAATGGCGTGTTCGTGCAGGTGCTCGAGGGCGGCCGCCTGGCGGTCAACCGGCTCTACCAGCGCATCGCGGCCGATCCGCGCCACACCGAGGTGGTGCTGCTGAGCTACACCGAAGTGGCCGAACGCCGCTTTGCCGGTTGGTCGATGGGCCAGGTCAACCTGGCCCGGCTCAACCCGGCGCTGGTGCTGAAGTACTCCGAAACCGCCACGCTGGACCCCTACGCGCTGCCCGGCGAGGCGATGGCCGCCCTGTTCGACGAGATGGTGGCCACCGCGGCCATCATGGGTCAGAGCTGAGGCTGCGGGCCGCGCCTCACATCGTGGCGGCCGGGCGCAGCCGGAACAGCGGCACCAGCAGCTGGGTCGGAAATTCCCCCAGCGCGTCGTTGTAGGCCTGCGCAGCCTGGTTGTAGGCCTGGCGGCCAAAACCGACCCGCCCGTTGAGGTCCACCAGCTGCTGCAGCGCGCGCTGGGCATCCTCGCGGTCCTCCAGCTCCGGATGCTGTTCCAGCAGGGCCTGCAGGCGGGCCAGCGGCGAGCCCATCTCGCGTTCGGCGACCACCCAGGCCTGCACCGACTCGGCCGCATGGGGCCGGATGCGCACCGCCAGCGTGGTCTCGCGCTGGCGCGCCACCGCCTGCTCCAGCGCCTGCAGGCTGCCGGCCTCGTGCTGCAAGGTGTCGCGCACCGCGGCCATCAGCATGTCGAGCGCGGCCGAGCGCCGCATCAGGATGTCGTCCAGCTGGCCCCAGGCCCGGGCGATGCCGGTGCGCAGCCGGGACAGCCGGCCCCAGGCGCCGACCATCCAGAAGACGATCACCATGATCAGCGCCAGTTCCACCAGCGACCCGGCCCAGGCATGCCAGAAGCCGGTCGCGCCCTCGTCGGGCGGCGGCAAGGACCAGGGGTCCGGCAGCTCGACGGCCGAAGCGGCCTCGGCAGCCGCGCTGGCGGCAGCCTCGGGCGCCATCAGGCCGCCCCGTGGGCTGCCACCCAGGCCGCATGGCCATGGGCCCGCAGCTGGCAGGACGGACATTCACCGCAGCCGTAGCCCCAGGCGTGGCGGTGGCCGCGGTCGCCCAGGTAGCAGGTGTGGGTGTGCTCGACGATCAACTCGTTCAGGCGCGCACCGCCCAGCTGGTCCGACAGGGCCCAGGTCTGGGCCTTGGTCAGGAACATCAGCGGGGTCTCCAGCGTCATCGGGCTGTCCAGGCCCAGGCTGAGCGCCACCTGCAGGGCCTTGAGCGTGTTGTCGCGGCAGTCGGGGTAGCCGGAATAGTCGGTCTCGCACATGCCACCCACCAGCAGGCTGGCGCCGCGCCGATAGGCCAGCGTGGCCGCGAAGGTCAGGAACAGCAGGTTGCGACCGGGCACGAAGGTGTTGGGCAGGCCGTTGGCCTGCAGCTCGAT
>JAYSCA010000022.1:0-14207 GCA_041915165.1 Ideonella sp. | reverse complement strand
AGGGCTGAGGCGCCTGACTCACCGTTCTCAATGGGTCAATTCACCCCGGCCAGGTGGAGCAGTTTGGGTGGCCATGGGTGGGGCAGTTTGGGTGGCCGCCGGGGGAAAGAACACTTTTGCCGATGCCCGGCAGACATGACTTCTTTTACGCGTTGCAGTCAACGAAGCTTTCTAGGCCAGCGAGCAGGGGCATTGGGAAAATTCCTGCACATGGAGCGCCAGGGCAGCTACCGACGAAGAGATGTAGTCCACCCGAGACCGCGTCTAAGCGGGAGCCCTTTGTGTCGCGGGAGAAGTCCTGCGCAGGCGCCTGTCTTTAGACCGAGGGGACATCCCACGCCACATGTCAGTAATGCGGCAAAGAAGTTCAGCGTCTTCATCCCTACGCATCTCTTGGAGGAGGCTCAAGGCAAAAAGCAAAGTTCACGAGATGTCGGTAACACACAAAAAAATCCAGCCAAACGAAAGTTGTTGCATCAGCGTGATGCAGTCAGCACCAAAACAGGATAGGTCTCATCAATAAAGAGGATGAGCTGTGGTTCAGTGCTGGCTCGCGCTCTATGCTGATAGTTGAGCAGCGCGGGTGCATGCTTAAATGTTGGGCGGTGGATAGATTCGCATGCTGCGCGTTCGGGCGCAGTAAATCATCAATATGTTTAGGGGGGGGTTATTAAAGTGGCAGGTAGAGGGGTTCATGTAATGATTCACGGTGCATCTACTGCCGCTGCTGGAGTTGGTGCGGGGTTGGCTCAAATACCAGGGGCTGATGCGCCCGTGTTGATGTCTATTCAAACTGGTATGGTGGTTGGCATTGCTGAGCAATATGGTGTTTCGATGACAAAGACAGCGGCTGCCGACCTTGTGCTTACATTCGCAGCTTCGATGGCGGGGCGCGGAGTCTCTCAGTTTTTGGTGGGGTGGATTCCAGGCGCCGGCAACGCTATTAATGCTTCAACCGCTGCAGCTGTAACGGAGGCCATTGGGTGGGCGGCGGATGCCTATTTTTCCGATTTGGGTGGCAATAAATAACAGGAGAGGCATCATGGATGTGCAGATTGCATGTGATCGAATTCCATTTCGCTGGAAGGAAGGGCTCTACAACATCACGGATGCAGGAATTAGAGATGGAAAGCCTCATGCGACAGTTAATCCAGAGTGCCAAGAACTGGTCGACGAGCTTTGCCTAAGGTTGGCTAGGGACCGTGGGCTTGTTGTCTATCTCGGTGATGGATTTGTTTGTTTCCCTGAGGATTTTTGAGAATATTATTTAACAGTGCGGCGACCTTATGGTCGCCATATTTTATGGGTGTCACCGAATATGAATTCAACATCTACCCAAATGCAGTTCGTAGAGCAACGGAAAAATCCAACGGTTGCAGTGCTCCTCAGCTTTCTTATTAGTGGGGGCGGTCAAATTTATAATGGCGAGGTTGGTAAGGGCGTCGGCATGATTGCTGCGTACATTTTCTGCTTGGCAGCAAGCGCGCTCGTCTTGCCAATATTGATTGCTGTCGTTCTTTGGGTGTGGGGAATGATTGACGCTGACAAGAGGGCGAAGGAATTTAATGAGGAATTAAAGAATCGCCTTTATAAAGAAGAGTTATCGGAAAAGGAGGCGGCTGAGCAGCAAGAAAGAATTAGGTCGACTATGGTCGGCTCGAAGGAATTTGTTGCGCAAGTTGAAAAGTGTTTTAAGCTATTCCAGAATGGCCTCCTTTCTGAGACGGAATTCGAGGCGAAGAAGAAGGAGGCTATCGTTAGCCTTGCGGTAAAAACGCTTTGTGAAGAACCAGAAGACTTTCTTACTGCTATTATTCCGCTTCTCCAGAAGAAAGCATTGACGGATCGTGAAATTGATCAAATAAAAGCGGCCGTGCTTTAAGGGGTGTCTGTAAAAGAAAAAGCGATCTGATACGAAATATTAGTCACCACATGTTTTATGCGGAAATCGCTTGTGGAAATTAATTTTTGTGGTTTTGGTGATGGGTCATTTAAATATGAAGTGGTCGGCCGCGGCCGGAAGTCGATTTGTGCAGAGGCCCCCTAGGTCTTTCGCCTACCGAACGTGATTCCATGCCTACGCTGCGCTGCTGGTGGTTCCGGCGGAACCTCGGCTCGTAGCGTGAATGTCTGCCCACCCTGGTGAAGGTTGCGCAGGTAGTCCCCCGCCGGGCCGGCGCCGAAGTCCGGTGGGTCAGCTTTCACCACACGCCAGCTTTGACCGAACTTCCTCCTGGGCTGGAGCTGCGCTAAAACGGTCTTCACCTCTGTTGGCGAACAGCGAGCGGCAGGGAATCGCTCAAGCACTTTGCGGCAGGTAATTCGCACAGCCTGGATGTAGCTGTTACCTGCCTGTCGAGCTTGCTCAAACTCGTACAGCACGAGTAGCGCGCGGACCAAAGAACTTCCTCCCAAGCCCGGTTCCTTGCGAGGCCGGCCTCGGCCTCGCTTTGCCTCGTCAATGTGGGGGGGAAGGGATGCTAGCGACGATGTCCAGGTGACCTTCACGATGCGACCAGCCTGTTATCGGCGAGGCGCAGAGGCAGTACCTTCCCTCCGGCCTCCCACACTTCCAAAATGTCCGCCCACTTCTGCATCATCACGGCGCGGTCTCCAAAGTGGTCTTGATGGTTATATGTGGCGCGTACCTGATTGGGTTCGCTGTGGGCTAGCTGGCGCTCAATCCAATCGGCAGGAAAGCCCATTCCGTTCAGCAGCGTGGAACCGGTGGTTCGCGTGGCATGCGGGCTGTACTTGCCCGCCCACTTCATCTTGGTAAGCGCCTGGCGCAAGCTGGCTGTGCTCATAGGGCGCTCGCGGTCGTCCCGGTGAGGGAACACGTAGCGGCGATGACCGGAGAGTGCATGCATAGAGCGCAAGAGCAGAACGGCCTGTGCGCTCAGCGGCACCGAGTGCGCGCGCCTGGCTTTCATCACCTCGGCAGGCAGCACCCACACGGCCTTATCCAGGTCTATGTGGGCCCATTCGGCCTCACAGACCTCGGAGGGTCGGCCCAGGGTGAGCCACATCAAGCGCAGGGCGTTGGGCACCTGCGGCATGCCGCTGTGATAGTTGGCAATGTCTCGCATGAGCTGGCCCACCTCCTCAGTGGAGAGGGCGCGCTTGTGCTCGCTGCGGTGGGTAGGGAGCTGGCCGCCGTCCTTGATCGGCGTTACCACGTCCTTCTCTGCGCGTCCCGTGCTGATAGCCAGAGAAAAGATGCCGTAAAGGCTTCGCTGCAGTTCTTCCTTCACGGCTGGTCCGTTCGAGCGCAATGCGCGCTTGAGGAGGTCGAAGACGTGGGCGCTGGTGACCTCAGCAATTGGAAGTTGCCCGATGCGGGGGAAGGCCGTGCGCTCCAGCAGGTTCAGGCGGCGATCACGGGTGACCGTCTCCCACCCCCGAACAGCGGCCCTCATGGCTACCCACTCCCGAGCTACGGCCTCGAAAGTCTGAGCGCGTGCGTCGGAGGCGGCCACCGCGTCCAGCTTTCGCTGCGTGGCAGGGTTGACGCCCTGCTTCACCAGAGCGCGCGCCCGGTCCCGTTCCATGCGCGCTTCCGCCAGTGTGAACTTTCCACCAGCGCGGCGAATCGCGGCATCCTCTTCGGCCTCGCGGACGACAGGGGTGCAGTACTCGCCGATGACAAAGACACTTTCCTTCCCGGAAAGCTCAAAGCGGTAGCGCCAGGTGCGCGTGCCGGAGATGGCCACATGCAAATGCAGCCCATTGGAATCAGTGAGCTTGTATGGCTTCCCCTGGGGTTTTGTGCCTCTGATTCGGCTGTCTGTGAGCATCGCACCGCCCTCAGTCGGCCATGAGGGCGTGCCAGAGTCGCTGTTCTTGGCGCGCTTGGCGAGCCTCAAGGATGGAGTGGGCCTCTTCCACCGCGCGGACCATGACGGCCCACTCGGTGGTTCCGGCCTCGGCGCGCTTCTGGTGATAGCTGTAGGCGGCGCGTAGAAGCCGAGCGCGCTGGGCCGCGGTGGCGGGGGAGCAGGAGGGATGGCAATGGCTCAAAATCTGGCTCCTCAGGTGGGATGTACCCGGTTTGTGGCGCTTGGCTACTGAGCGCGTACCCGAATTTGTACCCGGTTTTACCTGAGGTGACCAGAAATTTTGAGAATGCCTGATGAACTAAAAGAGGTTATTAAACAAGCACTTGCCTACCTTTTTGGTAGCTTGCGAAAGCCTCTGAAGCCCCACTCCGTACTCAGACGTTGAACAGGAAGTTCATCACGTCGCCATCCTTGACGACGTATTCCTTGCCTTCGGCGCGCATCTTGCCGGCGTCCTTGGCCCCTTGCTCGCCCTTGAAGCTGATGAAGTCCTCGTAGGCGATGGTCTGGGCGCGGATGAAACCCCGCTCGAAATCGGTGTGGATCACGCCGGCCGCCTGCGGGGCGGTGTCACCGACGTGGATGGTCCAGGCCCGCACTTCCTTCACGCCGGCGGTGAAGTAGGTCTGCAGACCCAGCAGCTTGAAGGCAGCGCGGATCAGGCGGTTCAGGCCGGGCTCGTCCTGGCCCATCTCGGCCAGGAACAGGGCGCGGTCCTCGTCGCTCATCTCGGCCAGCTCGGCCTCGGTCTTGGCGCAGATGGCCACCACCGGGGCGTTCTGCTTGGCGGCGAATTCCTTCAGGCGGTCCAGGAAGGGGTTGTTCTCGAAGCCGTCTTCCGACACGTTGCCGACGAACATCGCCGGCTTGGCGGTGATCAGGCACATCGGCTTGATCAGCGCGCGCTCTTCCTTGCTGAAGTCGATCGCCCGCACCGGCTGGCCCTGGTCCAGCGCGGCCTGGCACTTCTCCAGCACCTTGACCAGCGCCGCGGCCTCCTTGTCGTTGCCCGACTTGGCGGCCTTGATGTAGCGCTGCAGGCTCTTCTCGACGGTGCCCAGGTCGGCCAGGCACAGCTCGGTCTGGATGACCTCGATGTCGGCGATCGGGTCGACCTTGCCGGCCACGTGGATCACGTTCGGATCCTCGAAGCAGCGCACCACGTTGACGATCGCGTCGGTCTCGCGGATGTGGCTGAGGAACTGGTTGCCCAGGCCTTCACCCTTGGACGCGCCCGCCACCAGGCCGGCGATGTCGACGAACTCGACGATGGCCGGCAGGATGCGCTCGGGCTTGACGATCTCGGCCAGGGCGGCCAGGCGCGGGTCCGGCACCTCCACCACGCCCACATTGGGTTCGATGGTGCAGAAGGGGTAGTTCTCGGCGGCGATGCCGGCCTTGGTCAAGGCATTGAACAGGGTGGACTTGCCGACGTTGGGCAGGCCGACGATGCCGCACTTGAGGCTCATGGGAGGGCTTTCGGACAGAAGGTGGAAGAACAGCGCGTCTCCGGCGGCGGGTCTGGCGCGAGGGCCGCCGGCGCCGGCAGGGGTGCGGAACCCGCGATTTTAGGTCCGTCCCTACAATGCCGGCCATGACCACCTTTGACGTGCGCATCCTGGGCACCGGCATCGTCAGCCGGGTGGCCGCGCTGAGCCTGGCCCGCATCGGGCTGAACGTGGCCTTGCAGGCGCGCCCGTCGGGCGCCGCGCCCAGCGTCGATGTGCGCACCTATGCGCTCAATCCCGCCTCGGTGCAGCTGTTGGAGGGGCTGAAGGTCTGGTCGGCCCTGCCCGAGGTGGCCCGCACCGCGGTGCTGGACATGCGGGTGCAGGGCGATGCCCATGCCTCGCGGGTCGAGTTCTCGGCCTGGCAGCAGGCGGTGCCGGCCCTGGCCTGGATCGTCGATGCCGGCGCGCTGGAGAACGTCCTGGACGCTGCGGCGGGGTTCACGCCACAGGTCACCCTGCAGGCGGAGCCCGCGCCCGCCCCGCTGACCCTGGTGGCCGAAGGCAAGGCCTCGGCCACCCGGGCCTTGTTCGGCGCCCGCTTCGTGCGGCATGCCTATGGGCACACCGCGGTGGCGGCGCGCCTGGTGTCCGACCGGCCGCATGCCGGCTGCGCCCGGCAGTGGTTCCGTGCGCCGGACATCCTGGGGCTGCTGCCCTTTGACAGCCCGCAGGCCGGCTGCAGTTACGGTCTGGTCTGGTCCCTGCCGCAGGCCCAGGCCCAGCACTGGCTGAGCGCCTCGGCCGAGGCCTTCGAGGCTGGTCTGATGGATGCCACCGGGGGCGCAGCGGGCACGCTGCGACTGTCGGGTGAGCGGGCGGCCTGGCCGCTGGCGCTGGGCCATGCCGAGCCGGTGACCGGCACGGGCTGGGCCCTGCTGGGGGATGCCGCCCACCAGGTGCATCCGCTGGCCGGGCAGGGCCTGAACCTGGGGCTGGCCGATGTGGTGGCGCTGGCCGACACGCTGGCCGAGCGCGAGGTCTGGCGCGGCCTGGGCGACCCGGTGCTGCTGCGGCGCTACGCCCGTCGCCGCCTGGTGCCCAACTGGGCCATGGCGCAACTCACCGACGGCCTGTGGCATCTGTTCGCCCGCGAAAACCCGGGCTGGCGGGAACTCCGCAACCGCGGGATGAGTCTGGTGAATCATCTGCCGCCCCTCAAGCGCTGGCTGGCCACCCAGGCCCTGGATGTCTGACTCTTGTCCCAAGGATCCCCGATGAATGTGTTCGCTTTCGCTTCCGTGCCGGTCGCCCGCGGTGCCGTGGCGCTGACCCTGGCCGGGCTGGCTCTGTCGTCCGCGCTGGCCGACGAAGCCGCCATCCGCAAGAATCTGGCCGAACGCATGCCGGGCCTGCCGAAGATCGACGAGATCAACAAGGGCCCGATCCCGGGGCTGTACGAGGTCCGCCTGGGCACCGACATCCTCTACACCGACGAGCAGGGTAACCACGTCATCGAAGGCTCGATCTACGACACCCGCACCCACACCGACCTGACCAAGGCCCGGGTGGACAAGCTGACCGCGATCGACTTCGCTCAGCTGCCACTGAAGGACGCGCTGGTGATGAAGCAGGGCAATGGCAGCCGCAAGCTCGCCGTGTTCGCCGACCCCAACTGCGGCTACTGCAAACGCCTTGAGAAGGATCTGGTCGCGCTGAAGGACGTCACGATCTACACCTTCGTGATCCCCATCCTGGGGCCGGATTCCAGCGTCAAGGCGCGTGACATCTGGTGCGCCAAAGACAGCGCCCAGGTCTGGCGCAACTGGATGGTGTCCGGGAGCACGCCACCAAAGGCGATGGGTGGCAAGTGTGACACCGCGGCCATTGAGCGCAACCTGGCCCTGAGCCGCAAGTACAAGGTGACCGGCACGCCGGCCCTGGTCTTCGAGGACGGCACCCGGGTGCCCGGGGCCATCAGCGCGGGCCAGATCGAGAAGCAGCTGGCCAGCGCGCGCAAGTCCTGACGACGCCCGCCCGGGCCGTCGGCGGATGGCGAAATGCCACAGGCAGGGTGGCGGCGATGTCACAGTGCCGCCAAAGTCTTGCGCTAACCGCCACAATGACGGCCCATGAACGCCTCCAACCCCTTCGGCGTGGTGCACCACGCCGCCCCCCCGATGCCGGCCGAGCCCCCGTTGCGGGCCCGGCAGTGGGGCCACGCGGGTCTTGTTCCCTTCATCGTCGGCACGCTGCTGCTGTGGCTGGTCTACCCTGACCTGCAACCCTGGGTCGCCCAGGGGCTGGCTGCCTACGGCGCCCTGATCGTCGCCTTCCTGGGCGGCATCCACTGGGGCCTGGCCATGAATGCCGGCGCACCCGGTCAACGCGCCTTCGGCTGGGCCATGGTGCCGCCCGGCGTGGCCTGGCTGGCCCTGGTGATGCCGCCGCACGCGGGGCTGGTGGTGCTGGGCGTCATGCTGGTGGTCTGCTACCTGGTGGACCGGCGCCTGTACCTGGAAAAGAACATGGGCGCCTGGCTGACCCTGCGGTTCCGCCTGAGCGTCGTCTCCGCGCTGTGCTGCTTCCTTGGCGCGGCCGGCATCTGAGTCTGTCCGGGGCCCGCACATGATCCAGTTCCGCATCGATGTGGCCGACGTGGCCACCCATGTCTACCGTGTGACGCTGACGGTGCCCGCGCCGGCGGCCGAAGTGACCGTCAGCCTGCCGGTCTGGATTCCGGGCAGCTACCTGGTGCGCGAGTTCGGTCGCCACCTGAGCCAGTTGCGGGCGCGGCAGGGGCGCCAGTCGCGCGCCTTGACCCAACAGGACAAGAGCACCTGGACGGTGCGCTGCGAGGGCCGCGCCGCGCTGGTCATCCAGTACGAGGTCTATGCCTTCGACGCCTCGGTGCGCACGGCCTTCCTGGATGACCGCCGGGGCTTCTTCAACACCACCAGCCTGTGCCTGCGGGTGCATGGTCGGGAGGCAGCGCCCCAGCAGGTCCAGATCGGTCAGCTGCCCAAGGGCTGGGACGTGGCCACGGCCATGCCGGCCGAGCCGGGTGTGCACACCTATGTCAGCGCCGACTACGACGAGCTGGCCGACCACCCGTTCGAGCTGGGCAGCTTCTGGCGTGGCCAGTTCGAGGCCGGCGGCGTGCCGCACGAGTTCGTGGTGGCCGGCGCCTGGCCGGGCTTCGATGGCGCGCGGTTGCTGGCGGATGCAAAGCGCATCTGCGCCACCCAGATCGCCTTCTGGCATGGCCGGCGCAAGCCGCCGTTCGCCCGCTACGTGTTCCTGCTGAACGCGGTGGAGGACGGCTACGGCGGCCTGGAGCACCGCGCCAGCACCGCGCTGATCGCCAAGCGCGCGGATCTGCCGCGCGCGGGCATGGCCAGCCCGGTGCCCGAGGGTTACATGACCCTGCTGGGCCTGATCAGCCACGAGTACTTCCACACCTGGAACGTCAAGCGCCTGAAGCCCGTCGAGTTCCTGCGCTACGACTACACCTGCGAGAACTACACCGAGCTGCTCTGGTTCTTCGAGGGCTTCACCTCCTACTACGACGACCTGCTGCTGGTGCGGGCCGGCCTGCTGGACGTGCCGCGCTACCTCAAGCTGCTGACCCGCACGGTCAACGGTGTACTGGCCACACCGGGGCGCCAGGTGCAAAGCGTGGCCGAGGCCAGCTTCGACGCCTGGGTCAAGTACTACCGCAGTGACGAGAACACGCCCAACAGCACGGTGAGCTACTACACCAAGGGCTCGCTGGTGGCCCTGCTGCTGGACCTGCGGCTGCGTCAGGCGGGGTCGTCGCTGGATGCGCTGATGCGGGCGCTGTGGGCCCGCTGCCTGCGTACCGGCCTGACTGAGGCCGACGTGCTGGCCGAGGTCGAGCACCTGGCCGGCGCCGCGCTGGCGGGTGAGCTCCAGACCTGGGTGCATGGCCGCGACGAGCTGCCGCTGGCCGAGGCGCTGACGGCGCTGGGCGTGCAGGTCGGGCATGAGTCGCCCGCCTGGGTCGCTGCGCTGGGCCTGCGCCTGAGCGAGGGGCCGATCACCGGCGTGCAGGTGAAGTCGGTGTTGCGGGGCAGTGCCGCGGCGCGGGCCGGTGTCTCGGCGGGTGACGAGTTGCTGGCGGTCGATGGCTGGCGGATCCGCCGGCTCGACGACGCCCGCCAGTGGTTGCCGCCCGAACCGGTGCCCTTCGAGCTGACGCTGGTGCGCCAGCAGCGGCTGCGCACCCTCACGCTGCGCCCGGAGCCCCATCCCGCCGAATCCTGGACGCTGACCCTGGCCGAGAGCCCGGCGGCGCAGGCGCTGGCCCTGCGCAAGGCTTGGCTGGGCCGCTGACGCCGTGGCGCCCCGGTCTGTGGCGGCGTGGCCGACGGGGTGCGTCCCGGGCGGGTGCTGACAGGCCATGGCACTGACGTGGCGTTGGCCGGGCCGGCGGGTGCTGGCGCTGGCGGTGCTGGTGGCCGGCGTGCTCGCACTCCATCTGTGGGTGGTCGACACCGCCTGGCGCAACCGCCTGGGTGACCGACCGACGGATCGGCCGCCGCCACCGATCGAGGTGGCTTTCGTCAAGGCCCTGGCGCCCGCCACCCCGCCGGTGGCTGCCGCGGCCGCCCCGGTGGCGCCACGGCGTCGGCCGCGCCGGGTGGCCGTGGCCGCCTCGGCCTCGCCCGCTTCTGCGCCCGCTGAGGAGGTGGCTTCCGCTGGGGTGGCAGCCGCATCCGCACCCCAGGAGGCAGCGTCGGCCCCGCCCGTGGACACGGTGGCTTCCGCGCCTGCCGCAGCCGATGCCGGGGTGGCGGCCGCCAGTGCGCCCGCCTCCAGCGCCGAGGTGGCCACCGCCGCTTCTGCCGCGGCCAGTGATGTGCAGGCCTTCGACTGGCCGCCCTCGACCCGGCTCAGCTACACGGTGCAGGGCAACTACCGGGGGCCGCTCAGCGGGGCCGCGCAGGTGGAATGGCGCCGCCAGGACAGCCATTACCAGGTCCGGGTCACGGTGCAGCTGGCGGCGGCCTTCGAGCGGCGCATGCTCAGCGACGGCGAACTGACCGCCGACGGGCTCAAGCCGCGGCGCTATGACCAGGTCACCCGGATCGTGCTGCGCGACCCCCGGCAGGAGACCGTTCATTTCAACGATGACACCATCGCGCTGGCCACCGGCAAGACCGTGCCGACGATGCCGGGGGTGCAGGACGCCGCCAGCCAGTTCGTGCAGCTGACCTGGCTGTTCCTGACCCATCCCGAACGACTGCGGCCCGGGCAGGAGGTGGAATTCCCGCTGGCCCTGCCGCGGCGCGCCGGCCGCTGGCGCTACCGTGTGCTGCCGGCCGAGCCGCTGGCGCTGCCCTTCGGGGCCTTGTACGCCTACCCGTTGAAGCCAGTGGCCGGCACGCTGAAGCCCAACGAGGTGGCGGTGGAGATGTGGATTGCGCCGACGCTGCAGTACCTGCCGGTGCGCATCGGCATGAACTGGAAGGACGAGGCCACGCTGGACATGGTGCTTGACAGTGCGCCCTTGCAGGCGGCCCCCTGAAAGCGGGCGGGTGACGGCATATAGTGTGGCCATCCCCTGGAGACATCAAGGAACCCCGATGAGCTATGAATGCATCCTGACCGACGTGCGTGGTGAAGGCGCCCGCAAGACCGGCCTGATCACGCTGAACCGTCCCAAGCAGCTCAACGCCCTGAACGGCCAGTTGATGGACGAGTTGGGGGCGGCGCTGCTGGCCTTTGACGCCGACGACGGCATTGGCTGCATCATCATCACCGGCAGCGAGAAGGCTTTCGCGGCCGGGGCCGACATCGCCGCGATGGCGACGCTGGGCTACATGGACGCCTACAAGGGCGGCTTCATCACCCGCAACTGGGAGACCATCCGCCAGGTGCGCAAGCCGGTGATCGGCGCGGTGGCGGGCTTTGCGCTGGGCGGCGGCAACGAGCTGGCGATGATGTGCGACATCCTGCTGGCGGCCGACAATGCCAAATTCGGTCAGCCCGAGATCAAGCTGGGCATCATCCCCGGCGCGGGCGGCACCCAGCGCCTGCCGCGCGCGGTGGGCAAGGCCAAGGCCATGGAACTGCTGCTGACCGGCCGCATGATGGGCGCCGAAGAGGCCGAGCGGGCCGGCCTGGTGTCGCGCGTGGTGCCGGCCGCCAGCCTGCTGGACGAGGCGCTGGCGGTGGCCGCGCAGATCAACGAGCTGTCGGCGCCCAGCCTGATGATGGTCAAGGACTGCGTCAACGAGGCCTACGAGAGCGGCCTGTCCACCGGCGTGCGCACCGAGCGCCACATGTTCCAGTCCCTGTTCGGCACCGAAGACCAGCGCGAAGGCATGGCGGCCTTCCTGGCCAAGCGCAAAGCGGAATTCCATCACCGTTGAGCCGGCGAGGCCGGCAGGGGGGCGCATCCACCCTCAACTTGGCCGGTCGCCGGTCGATATCTGACCTCAACCAGTGACCGAGATCCGGAAACCGACCATGCCGGCCGAGCAACATTCCTCCGACCCCTCCAGCATTTCTCCGGCCAGCGTGCCCGAGGGGGGGCAGCGCCCCCGGGTGGCGGCCGAGCTGCGCCAGGTCAGCCTGGAGATGCCGGACGCCTGTGAACGGCTGGAATACGTCGGCAAGATGACCGAGCGCGCCGCCAACCGGGTGCTGGAGGTCATCGACGAGGCCAAGCCGCTGTGCGAGCGGCTGGTCAGCCGCGGCGATGAGCTGGTGGACGTGATGCGCCGTCAGGCCGAATCCCCCGAGATGGATGTGGCGCGGGCCCGGGCGCTGATGCGCCTGTGCGCCGACTACGTGGCCAGCACCACCGACTTCGCCCGTCAGCAGAACGATCACCTGACCGACATCCTGATGGCCCAGGACTTCCAGGACCTCTCGGGCCAGGTGATCAAGAAGGTGACCGACATCCTGCTGCGGGCCGAGGCCGAGCTGCGCCATGTGGTCGAGGACGAGCTGCCCCAGGTGGGGGTGGACGGCGCGTCGGCCAACGACGACGGGCACCAGCTCGAAGGCGTGCAGGTGCCTGACCGTGCGATGCAGCAGGAGGACGTGGACGACCTCCTGGCCTCGCTGGGGTTCTGAACCCCGGGGCCGCAGGCCCCGTCGGGATCAGAGCTCGCGGCGCAGCGCGGGGAACAGGATCACGTCGCGGATGCTGGGCGAGTCGGTCAGCAGCATCATCAGACGGTCGATGCCGATGCCGCAGCCGCCGGTCGGAGGCATGCCGTATTCCAGCGCCCGGATGAAGTCGGCGTCGTAGTACATCGCCTCGTCGTCACCGGCTTCCTTGTTGGCCACCTGGGCCTGGAAGCGGGCGGCCTGGTCCTCGGCGTCGTTCAGCTCGGAGAAGCCGTTGCCGAACTCGCGCCCGGTGATGAACAGCTCGAAGCGCTCGGTCAGCGCCGGGTTGCTGTCGGAGGCGCGGGCCAGCGGGCTCACCTCGACCGGATAGTCGATGATGAAGGTTGGCTGCCAGAGCTTTTCCTCGACCGCGGCCTCGAACAGGCCGAACTGCAGCTGGGCCAGACCCCAGTGCTTGGGCGGCTCCTCGCCCAGGGCTCGCAGCTTGGCGTGCACGGCTTCGGCCGAATCGGCCTCGGCCTCGGTCAGGCCAGCGTACTGCACCAGCGAGTCCCGCACCGAGACACGGGCGAAGGGCTCGTCCAGCCGCACTTCCTGGCCGGCGTAGCTCAGGCGGGCCGTGCCGGTGGCCGCGCGGGCCGCGTGGCGCAGCAGCGCCTCGGTGAAGTCCATCAGGTCGCGGTGGTTCCAGTAGGCCGCGTAGAACTCCATCATCGTGAATTCCGGGTTGTGCCGGACGCTGATGCCTTCGTTGCGGAAGTTGCGGTTGATCTCGAACACCCGCTCGAAGCCGCCCACCACCAGGCGCTTGAGGTAGAGCTCCGGCGCGATGCGCAGGTACATGTCCTGGTCCAGCGCGTTGTGGTGGGTGATGAAGGGCTTGGCGTTGGCGCCGCCGGGAATGGGGTGGAGCATCGGCGTCTCCACCTCCAGGAAGCTGTGCTCGACCATGAAGCTGCGGATCGAGGCGACGGCCTTGCTGCGCGCGACGAAGCGCTTCTTGGCCTCGTCATCGGTGATCAGGTCGACGTAGCGCTGGCGGTACTTCTGTTCCTGGTCGGCCATGCCGTGGAACTTGTCGGGCAGCGGGCGCAGGCTCTTGGTCAGCAGACGCACCGTGTGGGCCTTGACCGACAGCTCGCCGGTCTTGGTCTTGAACAGCGTGCCTTCGCAGGCCAGGATGTCGCCCAGGTCCCAGCGCTTGAAGGCGGCCAGCGTTTCCGGGCCGACCATGTCCTGGGTGATGTAGAGCTGGATGCGGCCGGTGGCGTCCTGCAGCGTGGCGAAGCAGGCCTTGCCCATCACGCGCTTCAACATCATGCGGCCGGCCACGCTGACGGGCACGGCCTGGGCTTCCAGGGCCTCGGCTTCGGCGCCATCGTGCTGGTGGTGCAGCGGGCCGGCGCGGTGCTGGGGCTTGAAGTCGTTGGGGAACACCGCCTGACCGGCTGCCTTGGCCGCTGCGCGCAGTTCGGCCAGTTTCTCGCGGCGCTCCGCGATCAGCTGGTTGTCTTCGGGCGAGGGCAGTTGGATGTCGGTGCTCATGGTCGCAAGCGGTTGCGGTGAAGAAAGGGGCCGTTTTCAGACGGCGAGCCTGCCATTTTAGGGCGCGGCCGCGTGCCGGCGGCCTAAAATTGCCGGTTTTGATCGCTGCCGCGGCCGGCCGCAAGGTCCGCGCGCCGGGGCGCACACCCATGCATCGTCACATTGCCGTTGTCGGTCTTGGCTACGTCGGGCTGCCCATGGCGGTCGCCTTTGGCCGTCACCACCGCATCATCGGGTTCGACATCAACGCGGCCCGCATCGCCGAGCT
>JAYSCA010000021.1:0-14461 GCA_041915165.1 Ideonella sp. | reverse complement strand
TGGATCCTGCGCAAGCTGCTCTACAACATGGACGAGATCGAGGCGATGGAATTCGTCCTCGACAAGATGAAGGCCTCCAAGAACAACCTCGACTTCTTCGACATGATGCGTCGGGGTGGCTGACGAGAGGCCACGCGGCCAGCAGCACGCGCTGCTGGCCATCAGCGCAGACCTTGCGCTATAATCTGGAGTTTTTCCGCTGTCGGAAAGTGCGCGTGGCATGGGGCCTTGCGTGGCTCCCGGCCGACCAGCGATGAAGGAAGGCGGCAACGCCTGTAGAGCGCCATGAAAGAAGGCATCCACCCGAACTACCGCGAAGTCTGCTTCGTGGATCTGTCCAACGGCTTCAAGTTCGTGACGCGCTCGTGCGCGCCCACCAAGGAAACGGTCAAGATGGACGACGGCCGCGAACTGCCGTTGTTCAAGCTGGAAACCTCCAGCGAATCGCACGCTTTCTACACCGGTCAGCAAAAGAGCGTGGACACGCTGGGCGGCCGCGTCGAGAAGTTCCGCAACAAGTTCGCCCACGTCGGCCTCAAGAAGTGAGTCCGGTGGTTCCGCTTCTGGCGGAACCCGCTTTGCGCGAGCAAGGATCAAGAGGCAGCCTCCGGGCTGCTTTTTTTTCGCCCGTGCCTCGCGCAGTGGCATGTTGCTGCAGCATGTCACCCCCTTGGCCAGGCCAGCCCTTGCCTCCCATCTGACGGCCTGTTTGGCATCATGCACCTGTGAACCACCCCACCCCTGCCGTTGTTCCGCAGCGCGCCGTCGAGCGGCTGCCCCGCCTCGCGCTGCTGCTGTTCTGTGCCGCCTATCTGCTGCCCGGGCTGTTCGGGCGCGACCCCTGGCGCAATGCCGACCTCACCGCCTATGGCTACATGTGGGGACTGGCCCGCGGCCGCATGGACTGGTGGGCCCCCGCGTTGGGGGGGCTGCCGCCAGAAACCGCTCTGCTGCCCCACTGGCTGGGGGCGTGGTCCGTCCAATGGCTGGGGGGCTGGATCGACCCGGCACTGGCCGCCCGCCTGCCCTTTGTCGCGCTACTGGCCGTCACGCTGGCCCTGATCTGGTACGCCACCTACCACCTGGCCCGCACCGATGCCGCGCAGCCGGTGCCCTTCGCCTTTGGCGGTGAGGCCGACCCGGTGGCCTATGCCCGTACCTTGGCCGATGGCGCCCTGTTGGCCACCATCGCCACGCTGGGCCTGCTGCAGCTGGGCCACGAGACCACGCCCGAGCTGATGCAGCTGAGCCTGGTGGCGCTGTTCATCTGGGCCCTGGCCGCGGCCCCCACCAGCCGTTGGCGGGCGCCACTGGCCGTGTTGCTGGCCTTGCCGGCACTGGCCTTGTCGGGGGCGCCCAGCATGGCGGTCGCCCACGGCGCCATCGCCGTGATGGTCAGCCCGCACTCCCGCTATGCCGGCATGCGCCGCATGGCCCCCTGGCTGGCGGGCAGCATCGCGGTGGCCGCCCTGCTGGCCACGCTGACCCATGCCTGGCACTGGCGCATCGACCTGCCCGCCCTGCCGGCGAGCACCGCAGGTTTTCTGCGCCTGGTGTTGTGGTTCACCTGGCCCGTGCTGCCGATGGCCGTCTGGACGGTCTGGCGCTGGCGCGGCCACTGGACGGAGCGGCACATCGCCATCCCGCTGGGCACGGTGCTGGTCAGCCTGCTGAGCGCCGCGGCGATGGGCGGCTCCGACCGCGCGCTGCTGCTGGGGGTGCCGGGGCTCGCCATCCTGGCGGCCTTCGCCCTGCCCACGCTCAAGCGCGGCGCCAGTGCGGCCATCGACTGGTTCTCCGTCTTCTTCTTCAGCGTCACTGCCTTGGCGGTCTGGGTCATCTACAGCTCGATGCAGCTGAACCTGCCCCCCAAGCCCCTGCAGCACCTGCAGCGCCTGGCACCGGGCTTCGAGCCGTCGTTCTCGGCCCCCTCGCTGGCCTTCGCGCTGGCAGGGACCGCCGCCTGGATCTGGCTGGTGCGCTGGCGCACCTCGCGCCACCGCCACCCGCTGTGGAAAAGCTTGGTGCTGCCGGCCAGTGGCGTGGCCCTGACCTGGCTGTTGACGATGACGCTGCTGCTGCCAGTGGTCGACTATGCCCGCAGCACCCGCCCGCTGGTGCAACAGATCGCCCAGTGGGTGCCGGCCAGCGACTGCATCCAGGCCCCGGGCCTGAGCCCCACGCACGTGGCCGGGCTGGAGGTGTTTGGCGGCTATGAGGTGGAGGCCGCAGGGCCACCCTCTGGCCGCTGCGGCCATCTGCTGCTGATGACCCGCATGCCCAACCTGGCCGCGACACCGGCTGGCTGGGAAGAGGTGACCCGGATGCGCCGTCCGGTGGACGCGCACGAGTACTTCACGCTGTACCGGCGGCTGCGCTGATCAGGAGACCACCGGCTCAGCCGGCTGCTGCAGCGCCTTGGCCTGCACCCGGCTGGCCGGGATCACCAGCGTGAAACAGGACCCACGTCCCAGTTCGCTGGTGATGCGCAGTTCGCCACCATGGCGCTGCGCCACATGCTTGACGATGGACAGCCCCAACCCGGTACCGCCGGTTTCGCGGGAACGGCTGCCATCCACCCGGTAGAAGCGTTCCGCCAGACGCGGCAGATGTTCGGCGGCGATCCCCGGCCCCGAGTCCTGCACCCGTACCTCCAGCGCGCCATCGTTGCGCGTGACCGCGGTCACAGCGATGCGACCGCCTTCGGGCGTGTAACGGATGGCGTTGTTCACGAGGTTGCCGATGCCGCTCTGCAGCTCGGCCTCGCTGCCAGCGATCTGCCAGTCCCCCCAATCGAAACTGAACTGGTGGCGGCCCGCCGACAGGCCGCGCGCCTCCGCCTCCACCGAGGCGCCAATGTGGGCCAGCGGCTGCCACTGGTCGGCTGGCGGTCGGGGGCTGTCCTCCAGCCGCGCCAAGGCCAGCAGATCCCCCACCAGCGACTGCATGCGCTTGGTCTGCTGCCCCATCAGACCCAGCACCCGCTGCCGCTCCACCTCGGTCAAGGGCAGTGAGGACATGGTCTCGACAAAGCCGGCCAGCACGGTCAGCGGGGTGCGGATCTCGTGCGACACATTGGCCACGAAGTCGCGCCGCATCTTGTCAGCCCGTTCGCGCGCCGTGACGTCCTGGGTCAGCAACAGGCGCTGCCCATCGCCGTAGGGGCGCACCACGATGGCAATCAAACCCCGACCGTCTGGCGCCGGGATCTGGACCGGCTGTTCATGGTTGCGCGCATGCAGATGGGCCACGAAGGCGGGTGACCGCACGAGGTTGGTGATGCGCTGGCGCAGATCACGCTCGGCGTCCAGGCCGAGGTGCTCCGCTGCCATCTGGTTGCACCATTCGATCTGCTCGCCGGCGTCGAGCATCAGCACGCCGTTGGGCGAGGCCTCGATACCTTCCAGGAACTGGCGCAGCTGTTCACGCTCACGCTCGGTCTCCCGTTCACGTCGACGGATGGCGCGTTCCGCCCGGATGGTCAGTTCGCCCCAGAAGGCGCGCAAACGGGGGGCATCGGTGTCCTGCAGACCACTGAGCCAGTGCAGCAGCTGGGCGCCACGCCAGCTGTCCAGCAGGCAGGCCAGGGCCACGGACAGCCCCGCCCCGCTGGCGGCCACCCACAACGGCCAGCCGTCCAGACCGGCCAGTTGACCACCGGCCCAAGCGCCACCGACCACGACCAAAACGGCCAGGAGAACCCTGGGTGCCAGCCAGAACATTGCGTCTCCGAAAAGGCGAGGCCAGCCTTCAGGCCGACGGCGCCGCGACCTGCTGGGTCAGGCGATAGCCCGCCCCGCGCACGGTCTCGATCATTTGGGCGCAGCGTGCCGGCGTCAACGCCTCGCGCAGGCGCTTCACATGCACGTCGACCGTACGTTCCTCGATGAACACATGGTCACCCCAGACCCGGTCCAGCAGCTGGGCCCGGCTGTGCACCCGCTCCGGATGGGTCATCAGGAAGTGCAGCAGCCGGAACTCGGTCGGCCCCAGCTTCAGATCCATGCCGTCGCGGCTGACGCGCCGCGTGGAGGGATCCAGCCGCAGGCCACCCACCTCGACCGCGGAATCAAGCGCCTCGGGCATGCGCCGGCGCAGCACGGCCCGGATGCGGGCCAACAGTTCCTGGGTCGAGAAGGGCTTGGTCAGGTAATCGTCGGCACCGGCATCCAACCCGGCCACCTTGTCGCTCTCATCGGCGCGGGCCGTGAGCATGATGACCGGCAGTTCCTTGGTCCGGACCTCGCCCCGCCAGCGGCGGGCCAGGGCCACGCCGGACTGTCCCGGCAACATCCAATCGAGCAGCACCAGATCAGGCAGCACCGCGTCCACCGCCATCTGCGCCTGGTCGGCGTTCTCGGCCAGCGTGACCTCAAACCCGGCGTGGCGCAGGTTGATGGTAATGAGTTCGGCAATCGCCGATTCGTCTTCAACCACCAGCACGGAAGGCATCTTGTGACCCCCTGGCTCAGTTGCGGGTGAGGGCCACGGTCTCGACGGCCTCCACCGGGTTGTGGCGCACGTCGGTGCCCTTGACGATGTAGATGATCTGCTCGGCCAGGTTCTTGGCATGGTCGCCCACGCGCTCGATGGCTTTGGCGACGAACACCAGGTCGATGCTGGCGGAGATGGTGCGCGGATCTTCCATCATGTAGGTGATCAGCTTGCGCATCATGCCGTCGAATTCCTGGTCGATCTGGTCGTCGTTCTTGATGACTTCCAGCGCCTGCACCGTGTCCAGACGGGCAAAGGCGTCCAGGGCCTTGCGCAGCGAGGCGGTGGCCAGATTGGCCTCGAAGGAGACATCCGACACCGGCAGGCGCAGGCGGCTGAACACCCCAGTGTTGAGCAGGCGCTGCACCGTGCGGGCGATGCGGGCGGCTTCGTCGCCCACGCGCTCCAGGTTGCCGATGGTCTTCGAGATGGCGATCAGCAGGCGCAGGTCACGCGCTGTCGGCTGGCGACGGGCGATGATGGCCGACAGGTCGGCATCGATCTCGACTTCCTGCTGGTTGACCCGTTCTTCCATCGCCAGCACCTGGCTGGCCGTCTCGCCGCTGTAGTTGGTCAGGGCGTAGATGGCCTGCGCCACCTGGGCCTCCACCAGGCCCCCCATTTCCAGCACGCGGGTGGATACCGCGCTCAGTTCCGCGTCGAACTGTGTGGAGAGATGCTTGTCTGCCATGGTCGTGATCCCCTGTCTTCCTGTCCCGCCCGATCAGCCGAAACGGCCGGTGATGTAGTCTTCCGTGTCCTTCTTCTTGGGCTTCATGAAGAGTTCACGGGTGGGGCCAAATTCGACCAGATCGCCCAGGTACATGTAGGCGGTGTAGTCGGAAACGCGCGCAGCCTGCTGCATGTTGTGGGTCACGATCACCACGGTGTAGTCGCTCTTGAGCTCGGTGATGAGCTCCTCGACCTTGCCGGTGGAGATCGGGTCCAGGGCCGAGCAGGGCTCGTCCAGCAGCAGGACCTCGGGCTTGATGGCAATGCCGCGGGCGATGCACAGACGCTGCTGCTGACCGCCGGACAGGCCCGAGCCGCTCTGGCCCAGTTTGTCCTTGACCTCGTTCCACAGCGCGGCCTTCTTCAGGGCCCACTCGACCCGCTCGTCCATTTCGACGCGCGAGAGGTTTTCGAACAGTTTCACCCCAAAAGCGATGTTGTCGTAGATCGACATCGGGAACGGCGTGGGCTTCTGGAAGACCATGCCGACCTTGGCACGGATCAGCGACACGTCCAGCTTGGTGTCCAGCACGTTTTCGCCATCGACCAGGATCTCGCCTTCGGCCCGCTGCTCGGGGTAGAGCTCGAACATGCGGTTGAAGGTGCGCAGCAGGGTGGACTTGCCGCAGCCCGACGGTCCGATGAAGGCCGTGGCCTTCTTCTCAGGAATCTCGAGATTGATGTGCTTGAGCGCGTGGAAGCTGCCGTAGTAGAAGTTCAGGTCCCGCACCGAGATCTTGGATTTCTCGGTCACGCTGGTATCGACTTTTGCGTCCATGACGGTTTACCGGTGAAGGTTCACTGTTGCTTGCGGAAGAAAACCCGCGCGAAGATGTTGAGCGCCAGCACGCCCATCGTGATCAGGAAGACACCGGCCCAGGCCAGCTTCTGCCAGTTCTCGTAGGGACTCATGGCGAACTTGAAGATCGTCACCGGCAGGCTGGCCATCGGCTGGCCCAGGTCGGACGACCAGAACTGGTTGTTCAGGGCGGTGAACAGCAGCGGCGCGGTCTCGCCCGAGACCCGGGCCAGGGCCAGCAGCACGCCAGTCACCACGCCGGAGCGGGCCGAGCGCAAGGTCACCGACAGGATGACCTTCCACTTGGGCGTGCCCAGCGCGTAGGCCGACTCGCGCAGCGCGTTGGGCACCAGGCTCAGCATGTTCTCGGTGGTGCGGATCACCACCGGAATCACGATCAGGGTCAAGGCCAGCACCCCGGCCCAGCCCGAGAAGCTCTTCATCGGGGCGACCACCACCGAGTAGATGAAGAGACCAATCACGATCGACGGGGCCGACAGCAGAATGTCGTTGATGAACTGGGTTGCCCGCCCCAGCCAGCTGCGCTGGCCATACTCGGCCAGGTAGATGCCGGCCATCATGCCCACCGGCGTGCCGATGGCCGTGGCCAGTGCCACCATCATCAGCGAGCCGTAGATGGCATTGGCCAGCCCACCCACTTCGTCCTGTGGCGGTGGGGTCATCTGGGTGAACACCGTCAGGGCCAAGCCGCCCATGCCCAGGCGGATGGTTTCCCACAGGATCCACAGCAGCCAGAACACGCCGAAGGCCATGGCGGCCAGGGACAGAGCCAGTGCCACCGCGTTCACGCGCTTGCGGCGGCTGTGCAGGGCCATGCGCCCTGCGTCCAGGTTGGCCAGACTCACGAGCGGCTCCCTTCATTCTTCTTCAGGCGCGCCAGCAGCAGCTTGGACAGCGCCAACACCACGAACGTGATGAAGAACAGCACCAGGCCCAGGTAGATCAGGGCCGCCTGGTGCAGACCCTCACCGGCCTCGGCGAACTCGTTGGCCAGGGCGGAGGTGATGCTGTTGCCCGGTTCGAACAGCGACAACGAGGTCAGCTGGTTCATGTTGCCAATCACGAAGGTGACGGCCATGGTCTCGCCCAGCGCACGGCCCAGGCCCAGCATGATGCCGCCGATCACACCGGTCTTGGTGTAGGGCAGCACGACCCGCGAGACCACCTCCCAGGTGGTCGAGCCCAGCCCGTAGGCGGACTCCTTGAGCATCGGCGGGGTCACCTCGAACACGTCCCGCATCACCGAGGCGATGAACGGGATGATCATGATCGCCAGGATGATGCCGGCCGACAACATGCCCAGGCCCACCGGGGGGCCGGAGAACAAGGTACCCAGGAGCGGCACCTGTCCGAAAATGTTTTGCAGCGGCTGCTGCACATAGGTGGCCAACAGCGGGCCGAACACCAGCAGACCCCACATGCCATACACGATCGACGGCACGGCGGCCAGCAGTTCGATGGCCACACCCAGGGGACGCTTGAGCCACTGCGGCGAGAGCTCCGTCAGGAACAGCGCGATGCCAAAGCTGACGGGCACCGCGATCAGCAGCGCGATGAACGAGGTCATCAGCGTGCCGTAAATCATCACCAGGCCGCCATAGTGGTCCTCGACGGGATCCCACTCGCTGCGCCAGAGGAAGGACAGGCCGTATTCGCGGATGGCCGGCATCGCGCCCACCAGCAACGAGCCCAGGATGCCCAGCAACAGGGCCAGGGTCAGCCAAGCCGCGCCATGGGCGGCCAACGAAAACAGACGGTCTGCCCAGGGAACGCGCACACGACGCGGTGCCGGCCGTCCGGCGGGAGAAGTTCTAGCCATCGCTCCATCAGTGGGTAGGGGGGTGGCAGGCATCGTAGCAGTCACGTTCGCAGCTCCGTGGATGCGCGCAGAGACCGGCTGCCCCCGAAGGCGCAGCCGGTACCCTTGCCGCAAGGCAGTGTCTGGTCTTTCCAGCGATTACTTGGCGGACACGACCTTGCCCGAACCGTCCTTGATCTCAGCCCAGGCCTTGTGGATCAGGCCCTTGACCGACTCCGGCATCGGCACGTAGTCCAGGTCGGCAGCCATCTTGTCGCCGTTGGCGTAGGACCAGTCGAAGAACTTCAGGGCGGCGGTGGCCTGTTGCGGCTTGGCCTGCACCTTGTGCATCAGGATGAAGGTGGCGCCGCTGATCGGCCAGGCGTCCTTACCCGATTGCTCGGTCAGCACTTGGTAGAACGACTTTTCCCACGAGGCACCGGCGGCGGCGGCCTTGAAGCTGCTGTCATCCGGCTGGACGAAGTTGCCTTCCTTGTTCTTCAGCGAGACGTGCTGCATCTTGTTCTGCTTGGCATAGGCGTACTCGACGTAACCGATCGAGTTCTGCAGACGCATCACATAAGACGACACGCCTTCGTTGCCCTTGCCACCCACGCCAGCCGGCCAGTTGACGGCCGTGCCTTCGCCCACCTTGCTCTTCCAGTCCGCGCTGACCTTCGACAGGTAGTTGGTGAACAGGAAGCTGGTGCCCGAACCATCGGCACGGTGCACCACGGCGATTTGCGCGTCCGGCAGCTTCACGCCGGCGTTCAGAGCCTTGATGGCGCCGTCGTTCCAGCGGGTCACCTTGCCCAGGAAGATGTCGGCCAGCACCGGGCCGGTCAGCTTCAGTTGGCCGGGCTTCAGGCCGGCGATGTTGACCACCGGCACCACGCCGCCCATCACGGTCGGAAACTGCAGCAGGCCGTCCTTGGCCAGTTCTTCGTCCTTCAGGGGCATGTCCGACGCGCCGAAGTCGACGGTCTTGGCCTTGATCTGCTTGATGCCAGCGCCGGAACCGACGGACTGGTAGTTGATGCGCACGCCGGTGGCCTTGTGATACGCATCGGCCCACTTGGCATACACCGGCGCGGGGAAGGAAGCGCCAGCGCCGGTCACGTCCTCAGCCGAAGCAGCCGTGGCCACCACCAGGGCGGCACCCGCCAGGGCGAAGCGAACGAAAGAAGAAACCATGAGACAGACCTTTCGTCAGTGAAGCCGGAATTCCCGGCACATGCGAGCACTGTAGAAAGGCTTTGTGACATGTGCGTGACACATGACAGTCGCCCCAAAGGCGCCATCAAGCTGTCACGATTTCGTCACAAATAACGATCAACCCCGTGAGATCAAATACTTAGGCTTCACCCCGGGCAGCAGCAGCCAGGCGTTCGGCCGCGTGACGGGCCCGGGCTGCGTCACGCGCCTCGACCATGACACGCAACACCGGCTCGGTGCCCGAAGCACGGATCAGCACCCGCCCCTCCCGGCCCAGCCCGGCGGAGATTTCGGCCGACAGGGTGCTCAGACGGGTGTTCTGCCGCCAGTCTTCGCCGTCCTTCAAGCGGACGTTGATCATCGTCTGGGGATAGAGGGTGACAGCCGACAGCAGCTCGGGCAGGCTTCGCCCGCTGTGCTGGACCGCCTGCAACACCTGCAGCGCACTGACGATGCCATCACCGGTGCTGTGGCGATCCAGGGCCAGCAAGTGGCCGGAGCCCTCGCCTCCCAGCAGCCAGTGCCGGGCGGCCAGCTCTTCCAGCACGTAACGGTCGCCCACCTTGGCCCGCACCAATTCGATGCCCTGCTCGGCCAGGGCCACCTCGACCGCCATGTTGGTCATCAGCGTGCCCACCACGCCCGGCACGGCCTCGCCCTTGGCTTGGCGGTCCATGGCCATCACATAGAGCAGTTCGTCGCCGTTGTAGAGCCGCCCGTTGCGGTCCACCAACTGCAGCCGGTCGGCATCCCCGTCCAGGGCGATGCCGAAGTCAGCCCCCTGCGCCTTCACCGCAGCCACCAGCGCGGCCGGTGAAGTGGCCCCCACCCCGGCGTTGATGTTCATCCCGTTGGGCGCGCAGCCGATCGAGCTGACCTCACCGCCCAGTTCGTGAAACACCGCTGGCGCCACCTGGTAGGCCGCCCCATGGGCCGCATCCACCACGAACTTCAGGCCCTTCAGGTTCAACTCGCCGCTGACGGTGCTCTTGCAGAACTCGATGTAGCGCCCCTGGGCATCGTCCAGCCGCCGGGCCCGCCCCAGACGCGCCGAATCCACCCAGGCCGGGGCCTCCGCCAAGGCCTGCTCCACCGCCTCTTCCCAGGCATCCGGCAGCTTCTCCCCCTTGGCGGAGAAGAATTTGATGCCATTGTCCGGAAAGGCATTGTGCGAGGCGCTGATCACCACCCCCAGGTCCAGCCGCAGCGCACGGGTCAGGTAGGCCACGCCGGGCGTCGGCAGCGGACCGGTCAGCAGCACATCCACGCCGGCCGAGGCGAAACCCGCTTCCAGCGCCGACTCCAGCATGTAGCCGGAAATGCGCGTGTCCTTGCCAATCAGCACCGTCAGGCGCCGCCCGCGGGCTTCGCGCTGCAGCACCTGGCCCACGGCGTGCCCCAGACGCAGTGCGAAGTCGGGGGTGATGGGGAACTGGCCCACGGTGCCACGGATGCCGTCGGTGCCGAAATACTGTCGTGCCATGTCGTTTCGAAACGGAAGGGAAGAAGGAAAAAGTCAGGCCGCAGGGCCGAGGTCCACGCAGCCCGGCAGGCCAGCCGCCTGCCAAACCTTCAGCGCGTCAACCGTGGCCGCCACATCGTGCACCCGCACCACCCGCGCCCCGTTCACGACGGAGGCCAGCGCCGCCGCCACGCTGGCGGCCAGACGCTGGTCCACCGGTCGCCCGGTGAGGTTGCCCAGCGTGCGCTTGCGCGACCAGCCCACCAGCAGCGGCCGCCCCAGCGTCAACAACTGTGCCTGGCGTTGCAGCAGGGTCAGGTTGTGCGCATCGGTCTTGCCAAAGCCATAACCAGGGTCCAGGACGATGCGGTCCACAGCCACCCCGGCGGCCGTCAGGTCGGACAGACGGCGGACCAGATCCGCCGCCACCTCGGCCACCACGTCGTCATAGTGCGGCGCCGCCTGCATCGTCGTCGGTTCGCCCTGGCGGTGCATCAGGCAGACCCCGGCCTGTTCGGCCTGGGTCACCACCGCCAGCGCACCAGGCCGGTCCAGCGAGCGCACGTCGTTGATGATGTCGGCCCCGGCCGCCAGCACCTCGGCCATGACTTCGGGCTGGCTGGTGTCCACCGACACTGGCACGCCCAGCGTCACCGCATGGCGCACCACCGGCAGGACACGGGCCAGCTCATCGCGCCAATGAGGCGCCACCGAGCCGGGCCGGGTGGACTCACCACCAATGTCCAGGATATCCACCCCATCCGTCAGCAGCGCATCGCAACGGGCACAGGCATCTTCCGCACGGAAGAACTGTCCCCCATCCGAAAAGGAATCCGGGGTCGCGTTGACGATGCCCATCACGCGCGGTTGGCGCAGGTCGATCAGAAAGCGGGCGGTCTGCCAGAACATCGGAGGGCTCAAAAAACGGAGGAACAGAACAGGCAACGGGGCCCGCAGGCCCCGTTGTCACCTCAGCACAGCAACCGTTCAGGCGGCCGCCGGCGCGCCGTCGGTATTGACCGGCGGGGTCGGGCCGCTGCCCGTCTTGTTGTTGCTGGGCGTCCAGTCCTTCGGCGGACGCGGCGGCTTGCCCGCCATGATGTCGTCGATCTGATCGCTGTCGATGGTTTCCCAGTCCAGCAAGGCCTTGGCCATCGTGTGCATCTTGTCCTGGTGATCTTCGATCAGCTTGCGCGCCGCGGCGTACTGCTCGTCGATGATCTTGCGGATCTCCTGGTCCACCTTGCGCATCGTCTCTTCGGACATCGTCGTGGTCTTGGTCACCGAACGGCCCAGGAACACCTCGCCCTCGTTCTCGGCGTAGACCATCGGCCCCAGCTCGTCGGTCATGCCGTAGCGGGTGACCATGTCACGGGCAATCTGCGTGGCACGCTCGAAGTCGTTGCTGGCTCCGGTGGTCATCTGGTGCATGAACACCTCTTCCGCGATCCGGCCACCGAACAGCACCGAGATGGTCGAGAGCATGCGCTCCTTGTCCATGCTGTAGCGGTCGCCTTCGGGCAGCTGCATCGTCACCCCCAGCGCGCGACCGCGCGGGATGATCGTGACCTTGTGCACCGGGTCGGTCTTGGGCAGCAGCCGTGCCACCAGGGCGTGACCGGCCTCGTGGTAGGCGGTGTTGCGGCGCTCGTCCTCGGGCATGACCATGGACTTGCGTTCCGGGCCCATCATGATCTTGTCCTTGGCCTTCTCGAAGTCGACCATCTCGACCACGCGGCCGTTGCGCCGCGCGGCGAACAGGGCCGCCTCGTTGACCAGGTTGGCCAGATCGGCCCCCGAGAACCCCGGGGTGCCGCGGGCCAGGATGTCGGCCCGGATGTCCTGCCCGACGGGCACCTTGCGCATGTGCACGTTGAGGATCTGCTCGCGGCCGCGCACGTCCGGCAGGGTCACATAGACCTGGCGGTCGAAGCGGCCCGGACGCAGCAGCGCGGGGTCGAGGATGTCCGGCCGGTTGGTCGCCGCCATCACGATCACGCCCAGGTTGGTCTCGAAACCGTCCATCTCGACCAGCATCTGGTTGAGGGTCTGCTCGCGCTCGTCGTTGCCGCCGCCCAGACCGGCGCCACGGTGGCGACCGACCGCGTCGATTTCGTCAACGAAGATGATGCAGGGCGCGCTCTTCTTGGCCTGCTCGAACATGTCGCGCACGCGGGCCGCGCCCACGCCGACGAACATTTCCACGAAGTCGGAGCCCGAGATGCTGAAGAACGGCACCTTGGCTTCGCCGGCGATCGCCTTGGCCAGCAAGGTCTTGCCGGTGCCCGGAGGGCCGACCAGCAGCACGCCACGCGGAATGCGACCGCCCAGCTTCTGGAACTTCTGCGGGTCCTTCAGGAAGTCGACCAGTTCCTTGACCTCTTCCTTGGCCTCGTCGCAACCCGCCACATCGGCAAAGGTGGTCGAGTTGTTGGCCTCATCCAGCATGCGGGCCTTGGACTTGCCGAAGCTGAAGGCCCCGCCCTTGCCACCGCCCTGCATCTGGCGCATGAAGTAGATCCAGACGCCGATCAGCAGCAGCATCGGGCCCCAGGAGACCAGCAGGCTGGTCAGCAGCGAGGGTTCTTCGCGCGGACGGACGTCGAACTTGACGCCGTTGTTGATCAGGTCACCGGTCAGCCCGCGGTCCAGCAGCGTGCCGGTGGTGCGGATCTTGTTGCCATCGGTGGTGACAGCGGTGATGTCGATGCTGCCCATCCCGTCCTGGATGGTCACGCTCTTGATGTGCTTGTCACGGACTTCCTGCAGGAACTCCGAGTAGCCAACCTGCTGCCCCTGCACAGAGACACGGTCGAACTGCTTGAACACGGTGAAAAGCACCAGGGCGATCACCAACCAGACGGCGATCTTGGAAATCCATTGATTGTTCACCGCGGCTCCTTCAGAAGATCCATTGCGCGCTGCCGCCCGTCATGTCGTTTGGCACGGTTCTTACACCGTCGTAGATGGGGCCGATTCTAGTCCGTTCAAGAGGCGCGGCCTCTTGACCTGGGGACAGTCCCGTGCTTGCCCGTGGAGATCGACGCGAACTCACCGTTTCTTGAGTCCCATGCCGACCAAAAAGGTTTCCGATGACTTGTCCCGAGACGATTTCGGCTTGTGCACCTTGACCACCCGGAAAGTGTCCCGGAAACGCTGCACCAGCGGATCGTACCCCGCCCCGTGAAACACCTTGGCCACCAAGGCGCCTTCCGGGCGCAGATGCTGCCCCGCGAAGTCGATCGCCAGTTCCACCAGGTGTTCGATGCGGGCCGCGTCCGCGCTGGAAATGCCCGACAGGTTGGGCGCCATGTCCGACACCACCACATCGACCGGGCGCCCAGCCAGCATGTCCTCCAGCTGCCGCAGCACCTCGTCCTCCCGAAAGTCGCCCTGAATGAAGGAAACCCCCTCGATCGGCTCGAAATCCAGCAGATCGAGTGCGATGATGGTGCCGTCCAGCTCGCCGACCGCCGCCCCGCCGGCCCCGGCCTGCTTGGGCGCAAAACGGCGCCGCAGGTACTGGCTCCAGGCCCCCGGCGCCGCCCCCAGGTCGACCACGACCTGGCCCGGACGGATGAGATGGAAGGTCTCGTCCAGTTCCTTGAGCTTGTAGGCGGCACGGGCCCGGTAACCCTCTTTCTGGGCCATCCGGACATAGGGGTCCGTGACGTGGTCGTGCAACCACGCCTTGTTGACCTTCTTGCTCTTGGTCTGTGTCTTCATGTTGAAGGGATAATACGGCGATGCCTGCGATTCAATTGACGCCCGCGGTCCGCAAGGAAAAACGCGGCGAAGCCCACCACCTCGACTCGGTCGTGATGATCGGTGCCGACGGCCTGACTCCGGCCATCGTGAAGGAAACCGATGCCGCCCTCAAAGCCCATGGGCTGATCAAGGTGCGGGTGTTCTCGGACGACCGGTCCGCCCGCGAAGCCAT
>JAYSCA010000020.1:0-14525 GCA_041915165.1 Ideonella sp. | reverse complement strand
TGCTGGCGCAGCGCCGCCAGCGTCACGCGGTCTTCAGCTTGCAGATGCCTGTATCTCGTCTTCATCTTCACACCTTACCGGAGGGGCAAGGTGTTGCACTTCAGATTTGAGAACGCCCGGCTTTCGTTTCGCCCGTACTGTCGCTTCGCTCCAACGGGCGAAACACGCCGGGAAATCCTCACCACGCCGCCCCAACCGGGCAGGAGCCGTTATGTCAGTTCTGAGCAACATCTGGGGCAGTTTGTCCCCCGAGCAGCAGCACGCCATCTGCACCCGCGCAAACCCGCACTTCGACCGGTTATATCGCCGTGGCCTGGTGATTTACTGGCGACGGAAGAACCGCTTGGGCCGGGTGTATATGTGGATAAGTACCGCAGCATTTAATATCGAAACTATTACTGCCGCGATATATACATTGTCGTGCATTAAGATGGATGAAGAGGCGGCTTCCGAGGCCCCCATCCGCCGCATCCACTCACGCCTCAACCGTCCCGGTGATCAGCAGCCCGCAATGCAATGCGATGTGCACCAGGCCGGCCAAGGTGGCGACGCCCAGCTTTTCCTTGATCACGCTCTGGTGGTTGGCGACGGTCTTGGGGCTCAGGTGCAAGGCCTGGGCGCAGTGTGCGGCCGACGCACCGCGGGCGATGAGCTGAAAGATCTCGAATTCCCGCTGCGTGAGCGAGGCCAGGCGCTCGTGTGCGCCGCCCGCATCGTGCGCAGGCTCGCGCCACGGCACCGGGTCGATGTAGCGCTCGCCCCGCATGACGCTGTCGACGGCGTCGATCAACCGTTCCGGCGGGCTGCTCTTGGTGACGAAGCCGCTGGCCCCCTGGTCGAAGGCCCGTTCGGCCAGCATCTCGCTGTCGTGCATGCTGAACACGATCACCCGGGCCTGGGGATCGGCCTCGCGCAGGCGCCGCAACAGTTCCAGGCCACCGCTGCCCGGCATGGCGATGTCGGTGATGGTCAGGTCCGGGGCGTGATGGCGATGGGCGGCCCAGGCCTCGTCCACCGAACCGGCCTGGGCGACGACCTGGGCGCGGCCTTCCAGTTCAAGCAGGCGCTGGTAGCCGGCCCGAACCACCGGATGGTCGTCCACCAACAGGATGCGGATCATGGCGTCACCCCCTGCGCCAGGCCCAGCGGCAGCGTCATCGAAAGCACCGTGCCCCCGCTGACAGCGCGTCGGGTCTCCAGCCGGCCGCCCAACAGGGCCGCCCGCTCGGCGGCCCCCAGCAATCCCAGACCCGGGGTCCTCGCCGCTGGATCGAAGCCCCGGCCATCGTCCTCCACGGTCAGGGCCAGCCCCTCGCGGCAGCTCAGCGCCAGTTGCACGCAGCGGGCCTCTGCATGGCGCGCGACATTGGAAAGCGCCTCCTGCGCCACCCGGTACACGGCCATCTCGATCTCGGCGCTCAGCGCGGGGCAAGCGCTGTCCAACGCCAGTTGGCAGCGGACGCCGGTCCTCCGCTGATGGGCGGTTGCCAGCGACTGCAGCGCCGCCAGCAGCCCCAATTCATCCAACTCGGCGGGACGCAGCCGGCGAAGAAGGCCGCGCAGGCGATCCAGCAGATGCAGGGCTGAATCGGAGGCCCGCAAGGCCGCTGCGCGCAGCGCGTCGCCCTCAACGGCGCGGCGCAGGATGCTGGCCTCGATGCGGATCGCCGTGCAGTCCTGGGCCAATTCGTCGTGCAGTTCGCGGGCCAGGGCCTTGCGCTCACGCTCCTGCACCTCGATCAACTGCCGGGCCAATGCCTGGTTGCGGGCCAGCAGCGCGGCCGTTTCCCGCTGGCGCCGCCACCCAAACCAGGCCAGCCCCAGGCCCAGCACGACCAGCACCAGCGGCAATTCGTCCAGCTGCCAGACCTCCCAGCGCGCCGTGGCCCGGGTCAGCTGTTCCTGCCATTCGAAGGTCGCGGCCAGCCACCAGGTCAGCAGCGTGACGGTGGCCAGCCAGCGCAGATCGCTGCGGCTGTGGGCGACGGCAGGGCAAGGGGCTTGCGGGCGGGTCATGGCGGCGTGTCGGAGTGAACGGCCTTGGCTTCTCAGCAAAGCACATGCCGCCGCCCGCCCTGCTCGCCCCACGGTCCCCTGCCCCATCCTGACACACGCCACCGGCCGATTGCGCCAGAAGGACACAGCCGCTGGCTTTCCCGAAACGGGCAGACCCTGAGGTCGTGAGACAGCGGGGCCGGGGCGGTGCCGGGAAGATTTCCCTGTCGCGTCGGCAACCCCCTTGATAGCGTTACCCGGCATCAGAACCAGAACACGGAGACGTCCCATGCGCTTGTGTCCTTGGCCGCTCAGGCCCCTGGCCTGGGCCACCGGCCTGGCCTGCTGCCCGCTGGCGCAGAGCGAAGAGCCGCCCTCCTCGCCCAGCCCCGCTGTCCAGACCCTGGTGGTCGTCGGTACCACCCCGGTGCCGGGTGACGGGGTGCCCAAGGACCAGGTGCCGGCCCATGTGCAGACGCTGGATGCCAGCCAGTGGCGCCAGACCCAGAGCCTGAACCTGCCGGAGGCGCTGGCCACCCAGCTGCCCAGCGTCAGCGTCAACGAGACGCAGGGCAACCCCTACCAGCTGGCGCTCAACTTCCGCGGCTTCAGCGCCAGTCCCTTGCTGGGCACTCCGCAGGGCTTGTCGGTCTACCTGGACGGCGTGCGCGTCAACGAGCCGTTTGGCGATGTCGTCAACTGGGACATGATCCCGACCACCGCGCTGGCCGATCTGGCGCTGCTGCCCGGCTCCAACCCCTTGTTCGGCCTGAACACGCTGGGCGGCGCGCTGGTGCTGAACACCAAGAGCGGCGACACCGACCCCGGTGGTGAGCTGGAAGTGCAAGGCGGCTCGTTCGGGCGGCGCAGCACGGCGCTGAGCTACGGCCGCGCGCTGGGCGACCATGGCCACGTTTATGGCGCTTTCAGCAGCTTCGACGAGGATGGCTGGCGGGACGACTCCCCGTCCCGCGTGCGCCAGTGGTTCCTGAAGGGCGGTCAACGCTGGGGTGACGCCTCCTGGACGCTGAGCCTGAACCACGGCCAGAGCACGCTGATCGGCAATGGCCTGACCCCGGAGTCGATGCTGGCCCAGGACCGCCAGCAGATCTACACCCGCCCGGACCAGACGCAGAACCGGATGACCTTGCTGACTTTCAACGGCATGCGCCGCTGGGACGGCGGGGTCACGCTGAGCACCACCGCCTACCTGCGCCGGCTGCGCGCGGCGACCCTGAACGGGGACTTGAACGACGACCAGGACGAGGAGGACCCGAACACCGGCGTCGAGCACCGCACCCGAACCTGGGACCACAGCGAGGGCCTGTCTGCGCAGCTGGCGGGGGCCGTCGGGCCCCACGCCCTCACGCTGGGGGCGTCCTATGACCAGGCCCACAACCGCTTCGAGCAATCCAGCGCGGAGGGCATGCTGGACGCCAGCCGCGGCGTGAGCGTGCTGGAAGCCGCCGAGGTGGACGCCAAGATCCGCGGCAGCAGCCGCACCGCCAGCCTCTACGCCTCGGATCTGATTCACCTCGCGCCCGCGCTGCAGCTGACGCTGTCGGGCCGCTACAACCAGACCCGGGTGCGCACGGTGGACGTGGGGCGTGCCACCCTGGGGCTGGACACGCAGCTGGACAGCCAGGGCCGCTACGTCAAGTTCAACCCCGCGGCGGGCCTGACCTGGCAGATCAGCCCGGCACTGACGGCCTTCGGCGGCTTCAGCCAGGGCAACCGCGCGCCCAGCCCGATCGAGCTGGGCTGCTCCGACCCGGACCACCCCTGCGTGCTGCCCAATGCGCTGCAGAGCGATCCGCCGCTGCGGCAGGTGGTGGCCCGCACCTGGGAGACGGGTCTGCGCGGCCAGCTGCCGCAGGACTTGCACTGGAGCGCCGCCGCCTACCGCACGGACAACCGCGACGACATCCTGTTCATCAGCAACGGCCATGCCGCGGGCTACTTCGCCAATGTCGGCAACACACGCCGGCAAGGGGTCGAGCTGACGCTGTCCCGCAAGAGCGATGTGCTGGACTGGCAGCTGGCCTACAGCTTTCTGGACGCCACCTTCCGCACGCCGGCCTGCCTGCTGTCCGAGTCCAACAGCAGCGCCGAAGCCAGCGCCGCCTGCACCGGAGAGGGCGAAATCGCCGTGCGGCCGGGCAAGCAGCTGCCCGGCCTGCCCCGGCACAGCCTGAAGCTGACGCTGGAAGTGCGCCCCCTGCCGCGCTGGCGCGTGGGCACCCAGCTGGCCGCCTATTCCAGCCAATGGGTGCACGGCAATGAAAACCAGGCCCAGCAGGCCGACGGGGTGAATTACTTCGGCTCTGGCAAGGTGGCGGGCTACACGCTGGTCAACCTGACGACGAACTACGAGATCGTCGACGGGCTGGAGCTCTTCGCCAAGGTCGCCAACCTGTTCAACCGCCGGTACGCCACCGGCGGTCAACTGGCCGTCAATGCCTTCGATGCCCACGGCAGCCTGCTGCCTGCCGCGGACTGGCACAACGCGCAGTTCGTCGCGCCGGGGGCGCCCCGGGCCCTGTGGGTGGGCGCGCGCTGGCGGTTCGGCGGGGAACTCTGAGAGACTCCCCCTCTCCGCTCATCGCCACCCCATGCCCGCCCTGACCCTGCCCAGCCAGCAGCGTGACTTCACCGAATGGCACCGTGGCCGGCCCCGTTTTGCCGTCTGGGCGGTTGCCTTGGACGCGCATCCCGGCCTGGACCAGCGGCTGGCCCAGGTGCAGGCGGCGCTGGCCCCGTGGCTGTTGCCCGGCTACCAGCGGCAGCCCCACATCACGCTGCACATCTGCGGCTTTCCGGTGCGCCAGGCGCAGGCGCCCGATGACTTCGACCTGGCCCGGCTGCAGGCCCAGGCCAGCGCCTTGGCCGAGGCGCTGCCGGCCCCGTTCACCCTGCAGCTGGGCGGCGCCTTCAGCTTTGCCTCGGCGGCCTGCCTGGCGGTGCGCGACGAGGCCGGGCACCTGGCCCGGCTGCGCCACGCCCTGTCGGCCGCCGTCCCCGAGGCCGATGCCACGCCCTACGTGCCCCATGTGACGGCGGGTCTGTACAACGGCGCCTGGCCTCTGGCGCAGGTCCATGAGCGGCTGGCGCCACTGGCCCAGGCCCCCGAGCTCGCGGTGACCGTGCGGGCGCTGAGCTGGATGTGCTACGACAGCGCCGTGGTGGGTGGGCCGTTGCGGCCCCTGCTGCAGGTGGCCTGCGGTCCCGGTCCAGCTGCGGTCGAGCACTCGGCGACGCTGGCCGCAGTCTTCCAGCCGCCCTCCCCCGGCGCCGCGGGCTGAGCCTCGGCGCTTGGCCCTGGCTGCGAGCGTTCCTCCCAGCTTGGGGCACACTAGCGCGCCATGGCGTTGAAGGTGCACGTGATGGGCGACCCCGGGTCGCCCGCTTTGTTCTGTCTCCACGGATTTGCGGCCAATGCCCAGGTGTGGCGCCCCCTGGCCGAGTCCCTGGCAGGGCGGATGTGCGTCCACGCCGTCGATCTGCCCGGGTGCGGCGAGTCCCCCGCCCAGGAGGACCTGTCGCTGGAAGCCTTGATCGAGGCCCTGCTGGCGGTGGCGCCCCCGTCGGCGCTCTGGGTGGGCTGGTCGCTGGGCGGCATGCTGGCCTTGCGGGCGGCCGCGCAGGCCGGGCCGGCGCGCGTGCGGGGCGTGGTGTCGGTTGCGGCTTCGCTCAAGTTCGTGGCCAGCGCGGACTGGCCTCAGGGGGTGCCGCCCGAAGTGTTCGACGGCTTTGTGGCCGGCTCGGACGATGCCCCGGCCCTGCTGCGGCGTTTCGCCGCCCTGGAGCTGATGGGCGACCCCGCGCTGCGCCGCCACCTCAAATGGCTGCAGCAGGAAGCGCAGCAGCCGCAGCCCAGCTCCGCCACCTTGCGCCAGGAGCTGGCCTGGCTGGCGGCCCTGGACCTGCGCGCCACCGCCCCGGGGCTGGACCTGCCGGTGCTGCACCTGCTGTCGGGCCGGGATGCCGTGCTGCCGGTGGACTGCGCCGCCGCGCTGCGCCGTGGCTGCCCTTCGCAGCGTGTCGAGGTGCTGCCGCAGGCCTGCCACGCCAGCCCGCTGACCGAGCCTACCGCGCTGGCCCAGGCCATCGCCACACTGGCGCGCCCTCGCGCCGCGGCCCTGCAGGCCAGCGTGGCCCGCGCCTTCAGCCGGGCGGCCACGGTCTATGAGGAACGGGCCCAGCTGCAACGCCGTCTGGCCCAACGCCTGCTGGCACGCCTGCCCGCCGCGGCTGAGCCTGTCGACGCGGTGCTGGACCTGGGCTGCGGCACCGGCTACTGCCTGCCCGCGCTGCAGCAGGCCTACCCCGCCGCCCGCGTGACCGGGCTGGACCTGGCCCCCGGCATGCTGACGCAGGCCCGGCTGCAGCATGGCGAGCGTTATGAATGGGTCTGCGCGGCGGCGGAACAGATGCCGCTGCCCGATGCCAGCGTGGACCTGGTGTTCTCCAGCCTCGCCATCCAGTGGTGTGAGAGTTTCCCGGCCGTGCTGGCCGAGGTGCACCGGGTGCTGCGGCCGGGCGGCCGCTTCATCGTCAACACCCTGGCCGAAGGCACGCTGCAGGAAATTGCAGCCGCCTGGGCCCAGGTGGACGACCGGGAGCATGTGCACCGCTTCCCTCCCGAAGCCCAGATGCGGGCCGAGGTCTCCGCCACGCAGTGGCAGATGGAATGGAGCGAGTGTTTCGACGAGGTGGATGCCCACCCGGACGTGCGCCGGCTGGTCGATTCCATCAAGGGCGTCGGGGCCCACCACATGCGCCAGGCGCGGGCGGGGCTGGGGGGACGCCGTGCGTTGCAGGCCTGGATGCAGGCCCTGGAGGCCTACCGCACGCCGGCCGGGCTGCCAGCCCGCTACCGGGTGCTGGCCCTGGGGCTGCGCAAGAAGCCCGAGACCGCCTGAGCGGGGCGATCAGGCCTGGCTGTCGTCCAGGACGTCGTCCTCGGGCTCGCTGTCGATGGCGTCGTCGTAGGCGTTCAGCTCGGCCTGCTGGATCTTCGGGATCAGCGGGCGGTCCAGCGGACGGCATACACGGCGCTTCAGGCCATCCAGACGCTCCGAGCGTTCCACCGCCCGCAGGATCGAATCCGGCTGGGTCAGCATCAGGAAGGGATTGGCGATGACTTCTTGATGGCGCATGGTGTGGTCTCCGTCAGGAGGCTCCAGGTGTGGAACCCATGGCCTGTACTGTAGGCAGGCCCCCCGTGCGGCAGAAGTCGGCCCGGCGACAAGCTGCGTGTCAGAAGTTACCTGACAACTGTGTCGGGGTGTGACCGCAGGAACGCCGGTTCAGTGGCCCGACCAGCGCGCGGACTGCGCCGCCGCGCGCAGCTCGTCGGCCAGCCCATCCCGGCCGGCGGACAGCGCGTAATCCGCCGCCTGTCGGTTGCCCTGGTTGCGCGGCCGTGGGTCCGCCCCGCGGCGCAGCAGCAGCCGGGTGGTGTCGATGGTGCCGAACCCCGCCGCCATCATCAGCGGCGTGTTGCCATTGGGCGCCACCGCCTCCAGGTCCGCGCCCTGGCTGAGCAGCAGCTCGATCGCCTCGGCCTGCCCGCCAGCGGCGGCGTAGTGCAAGGGCGTCCAGCCGTGGCGGTTGACCTGCGCGCCCATGGCCATCAGCTGGGCCATCAGCGCCACATGGCCCTTCATCGCCGCCATCATCAGCGGCGTCTCACCGGCTGGGTTGGGCGCGTCGAAGGCGATGCCCGGCGCGGCCAGCAGCACCGCCGCGACCGCCAGCGAGCCTTCGCGCAGCGCCAGGTACAGGCCGCTCTGCCCACGGGGGTTGAGGGTGTTCACGTCGAAACCCTCGGCCAGCATCTGGCGCACATCCCGCGCCAGGTCCAGTTCGATGTAGCGGAACCAGTCCACCGTGTCGCCAGCCCGGGCGATGCCGGTGACGCCCGCGGTGGCCAGCCACAGGCCGCCTTGCAGCAGGTGTCGGCGCTTCATGCGGCGGCCCCTTGCCCGGGGATCGTCACTCCGAACAGGTTCTGGAAGTTGCGGGTGGTGGCCTCGGCCACCGCCGCCACGCTGATCCCGCGCTGCTTGGCCAGCTCGGCCGCCACATGCGGCACCAGGGCCGGCGTGTTGGTCTTGCCGCGGAACGGCACCGGGGCCAGATAGGGGCTGTCGGTCTCGATCAGGCAGCGGTCCAGCGGCACCAGACGGGCCACCTCGCGCAAGGCCTCGGCGTTGCGGAAGGTCAGGATGCCCGAAAACGAGATCATGAAACCCAGGTCCAGCGCGGCCCGGGCCACCTCGCGGGTTTCGGTGAAACAGTGGAACACGCCGCGCGGCGCCGGGCCGGAGCGGGCGGCCTCCTGCAGCAGGGCCAGCGTGTCCTCGCTCGCGCTGCGGGTGTGGATCACCAGCGGCAAGCCGCTGGCCTGCGACGCGCGGATGTGGACCTGGAAGCGTTCGCGCTGCCAGGCCATGTCGGCCACGGTCCTGCCTTCCAGCCGGTAGTAGTCCAGGCCGGTCTCGCCAATGGCGATCACCTTCGGGTGGGCCGCCCATTGCAGCAGCGTGGCCTCGCTGATCTCGGGCTCGTCTTCGGTCTCGGGGTGCACGCCAGCGCTGGCCCACCAGGCTGGGTCGGTTTCGGCCAGGGCCACCACGCCGGCGATTTCGTCGGCACGGGTGCTGATGCACAGCGCCGCCCCCACGTCCGCCTCCGCCATGGCGGTGCGGATGCGCGGCAGATCCGCCTGCAGTTCAGGAAAGGTCAGATGGCAATGCGAGTCGACGAACATGGTGCAGCGGCCCCGGGGCCGCGAAACTTCAAAGGGTCTGCGTGGGCTTGGACGAGGACAGCGAGGTGCCCAGGATCTCCTCGATCCGGATCTTCAGCGCACGGGTCTTCTCGTCGCCGGGAAAGCGCACGCCCACCCCTTGCGTCCGGCCCCCGGAGGCGTTGGCCGGGGTGATCCAGCCCACCTTGCCGGCCACCGGATAGCGCTGCGGGTCCCCCGGCAGCGACAGCAGCAGGTAAATGTCGTCGCCCAACTCGTACTCCCGCGTGGTGGGCACGAACAGCCCGCCTTCGGTGAAGAACGGCATGTAGGCGGCGTAGAGAGCACCTTTCTCCCTGAACACCAACTGGATCACGCTCGGGCGGCCAGACACGGCCGCGGGCGCGCCCAGCGGCATTCCAGTGCTTCGACTGTCGGAATCGCTCATGGATCAAGTGTAGCCACGCCGGCCCACAGGCGGGTGGATGGCCAGCCGGCCCTGGGTCAGCAAGGCTTCGATCAGCAAGGGGCCCTGCCAGGGATGGTCGGCATGGCGCTGCACCCGGGCCAGTTCACGGCTCCAGTCGGCCAGCGCCCGCCAGTCGGTCACCGGCGGCAGGCTGTCGGCCGGGAAGTAGCGCGGCGTCGCGCCGGTCGCCCCAGCCATCAGGTCGTGGCAGAGCTGCTGCAGCGCCCGCAAGGCCCGTGGCACCGGCCAGGTGGACAGCCAGCGGGCATCGGCCTGCGCCAGCTGCTGCGGCAGGCTGGCCCATTGGGCCCCGGTCACGCCCTCCTGCGCCAGTTCCTGCGCGGCCAGCGGCTCGCCGCCGGCGGCCTGCAGCAGGGCGGCAGCGTCCTTCACACCCTGGCGCCCCAGCCAGTCCAGCGCCTGCTGGGCATCGGGCGGCACCAGGCGCAGGCGCTGACAGCGGCTGCGCAGCGTGGGCAGCAGATGCTCCGGGTCTTCGACCGCCAGGATGATGCGCATCCCCTGCCCCGGCTCCTCCAGCGTCTTCAGCAAGGCATTGGCCGACACGGTGTTCATCGCATCGGCCGGGAAGAACACCAGCACCTTGCCGCGACCGCGGCCGGAACTGCTGTGGGCCCAGTCGATGGCCTGGCGCACCGCCTCGACGCGGATGTCGCGGCTGGCCTTCTTCTTCGATTTGCCTTCGCCGTCGGCCGCCTCACCATCGCCGTCCGCGCTGTCCCACTGGAGCTTCTGGGCCCAGGCCTCCGGCAGCACGACCTTCAGGTCGGGATGGGTGTGGGCCTGCACCAGATGGCAGCTCGGGCAGTGGTCGCAGGGGCCGGGCGGTTGTTCGCACAGCCAGGCCTGGGCCAGGCGCAGCGACAGCTCGAACAGCCCGGAGCCCATGCCGCCGTGCAGGATCAGTGCATGGCCGCGCTGGCCGTCGCGCCAGGCCGCCAGCGGCTCGGCCAGCCAGGGCAGGTCCTGTTCGGTCAGCATCGGGCGCCACCTTCCTGGCCAGTGGCGGTCACCGAGCCCGCGCGCGCCAGCACCGTCGCCAACACGGCCTCGCGCACGGTCTGCAGGCTGTGGCTGGCGTCGATGCGCGCGAAGCGCGCGGGCGCCACTGCCGCGCGGTCCGCATAGCCGGCCCGCACCCGCTCGAAGAAGGCGATGTCTTCGCTTTCCAGCCGGTCGGGCGCACGGGCGCCGGCCCGGCGCGCGGCCGCCACCTCGGGCGCCACGTCGAACCACAGTGTCAGGTCCGGCTGGCGGCCCTGCTGGACCCAGGCTTCCAGTTGGCTCAGCACGGCCAGGTCAAAGCCGCGGCCCGCGCCCTGGTAGGCAAAGGTGGCATCGGTGAAGCGGTCACACAGCACGGTACGTCCCTCGGCCAAGGCAGGCTCGATGCAGCGCACCAGGTGGTCGCGCCGGGCCGCGAAGACCAGCAAGGCCTCGGTCAACGCATCCATGCGTTGGTGCAGGAACAGCGCCCGCAGCTGCTCGGCCAGCTCCGTGCCGCCCGGCTCGCGGGTGCGCAGCAGCCGGTGGCCGGCGCGTTCCAGCGCCTCGGCCACGGCCTCGATGTGCGAGGACTTGCCGGCGCCGTCGATGCCTTCGAAGGTGATGAAGCGGGCGGCGCTCACCGGCTGCCCCCGCGTTGATACTGGTTCACCGCCCGATTATGGTCCGCCAGGTTGCTGCTGAAGGCGCTGCTGCCATCGCCCTTGGCCACGAAGTAGAGCGCGGCCGACGAGGCCGGCTGGGCGGCTGCCTGCAGGGCCTGGCGGCCCGGCATTGCGATGGGCGTGGGCGGCAGGCCGCGGCGCACATAGGTGTTCCAGGGGCTGTCCGCCTGCAGATCCTCGCGCCGCAGGTTGCCATCGAAGCGCTCGCCCAGGCCGTAGATCACGGTCGGGTCCGACTGCAGCGGCATGCCGATCCGCAAGCGGTTGCTGAACACGGCCGCGATCATCGGCCGGTCCTCGGGTTTGCCGGTTTCCTTCTCGATCACCGAGGCCAGCACCAGCAGGTCGGCCGGCGTCTTGAGCGGCGAATGGGCCGCGCGCCCGTCCCAGGCCTGGGCCAGCATCTTCTGCATCGCCAGATGGGCGCGCCTGAGCACGGTGATGTCGCTCACGCCAGGACTGTAGGCATAGGTGTCCGGGAACAGCCAGCCCTCGGCCGAGGGAGCCTCGATGCCCAGCAGCGCCGCCACCTGGGCGTCGCTCAGCGTGTCCACCGTGTGGCGCAGATGGGGCGCCTTGGCCAGCGCCTCGCGCACCTGGCGGAAGTTCCAGCCTTCGATCACCCGCAGCATCTGCAAGATCTGGTCACCGCGCACCATGCGGTCCAGCAGGCCGGCGGCGCTGGTGCCGGATTCGATCTCATAGCTGCCGGCCTGGATGCGGCGGGCCTGGCCGGACCAGCGGAACCATTCGTACAGCAGCCAAGGGGGCACGTCCACACCGGCCTGCACCCACTGCCGGGCGATCTCGCGCGTCGGGGTGCCAGGCTCGATCGACAGCTCCACCCGTGCGCTGAGCAGCGGCAGCGGCCGCTCGACCCACCAGAGGCCGAGCCCGGCCAGAACGGCCAGCCCCAGGACCAGCGACGTGACAACTTTCTTCATGAACGATGGCGGCGCTGGCCGCGAGACCCCGAAACCTGCTCAAGCATGGGCCGCGATCATAATCGGCCGCATGACCGCCACCACCGCCGCCGCAGCGTCCAGCGCCCCCGTCACCCCCGGTTTTTCCGGGGCCACGCCCCTGACCGATTGGGGCCTGATCCATGCGCGCGGCGCGGACACGATCACCTTTCTGCAAGGGCAACTGACCAACGAGCTGGCCGCAGCCGGCGCCGGCGAAGCGCGGCTGGCCGGGTACTGCTCCGCCAAGGGCCGTTTGCTGGCCAGTTTCGTGGCCTGGCAGGCCCAGGGCGCCGAGGACTGGCTGCTGGCCTGCAGCGCCGATGTGCGGCCGGCCGTGCTCAAGCGTCTGTCGATGTTCGTGATGAGGGCACAGTGCAAGCTCACGGCCGCCGACGACCTGGTGCTGTGGGGCCTGGTCGGCCCCGCGGCGCAGGAGTGGTTGGGCGACGCCCTGCCGGCCCAGGCCTGGGCCGTGACCCGCCCGGCGGGCGCGCAGGTCATCCGCCTGCCGGACGTGGCGGGCACGGTGCGTTGCCTCTGGGCCGGTCCGGCGGACCAGGCCCCGACCCAACTGCCCACGCTACGCGAAGAAGACTGGCGCTGGCTGGAGGTGGGCAGCGGCGTGGCCCGCATCGTCGCCGCCACCAGCGAGGCCTTCGTGCCGCAGATGGTCAACTTCGAGCTGGTCGGGGGCGTGAACTTCAAGAAAGGCTGCTATCCCGGCCAGGAGGTCGTGGCCCGCAGCCAGTACCGGGGCACCCTCAAGCGCCGTGCCGCCCTGCTGAGCGGCCCGGCAGCCATGCAGCCGGGGCAGGAAATTTTCCTGGCCGAGGAGCCAGAACAACCGGCCGGCCAGGTGGTGCTGGCCGCCGCCCTGCCCGGCCAGCCGGCGCTGGGGCTGGTGGAGGTGAAGCGAGCCGCCCTGGGCGGCGTGCTGCACCTGGGGGCCGCCGATGGCCCGACGCTGAGCGTGCAGCCCCTGCCCTACGCCGTGCCCAGCGACGAGGCATGAATCCCGCGTCGGGACGATGCGCCGCCCCTGCGGCGGACCTCGTCCTGGAATGGTTCATCTATTATCAGATCGACCTGCCGGACCTGCCGCCGGTGCAGGCGGCCGTGGCCGCGTTCCAGCAGCAGCTGCGCCAGGACTGGCCCGGCCTGCAGGCACGCTTGTTGCGGCGCCCCACGGCACACGAAGGACGACTGACCCTGATGGAAATCTACGGGTTCGGGCCATCCGCCCACCCCTCCCTGCCTGCCGACGTCGCCCGCCGGCTCCCGCCCGCCATCGAGCAGGCCGCCCGCGGCATCGCCCCCTGGCTGCGGGGCGAACGCCATGTCGAGGTGTTCCAGCCATGTGCCTGGTAGCCTTCTCGCTGGGGCAAAGCCGCCGTTATCCGCTGGTGATCGCGGCCAACCGGGACGAGTACCTGGACCGCCCCACGGTCCCGCTGGACTGGTGGCAACCCTGGCTGGACGGCCCGCGCGTGCTGTCGGGGCAGGATCTGCAGGCCGGTGGCACCTGGATGGGCGCCACCGCCGAGGGCCGCGTGGCGCTGGTCACCAACGTGCGCCAGCCCTTCACACCCGAGGCCCACGCCCCGTCACGGGGCACCATTGTGCTGAACTGGCTGCGTGGCGACCTGCCGGCCGAGCGCTTCTGGCCCCGCACGGCGCTGACCGGCTACGCGCCCTTCAACCTGCTGGCCGCCGATTTCCCGGCAGGCGAGATCTTCTGGACCAGCAACATGCAGCCCCACCCGCAGCGCCTGGCGCCGGGACTGTATGGCCTGAGCAATGCCGCGCTGGACACGCCCTGGCCCAAGGTGCTGCGACTCAAGCAGGCCCTGGGGGAGGCGGTCCGGCAGGAGGCGCCGCTGCCGGCGTTCTGCGACACCCTGTTGGCCGCGCTGGCCGATCCCACCCCGGCGGCGGACGTGGACCTGCCCTACACCGGGGTGCCCCAGGCCACCGAGCGCATGCTCTCCGCCGCCTTCATCCGCAGCCCGGATGGGCGCTACGGCACGCGCTGTTCCACGCTGCTGATCTGCGAGGCCCAAGCGGACGGCATCGTGCTGCACATGCTTGAGCGCCAGCACCAACCCGAGGCGGCCCAGCGCGGCTTCCGGCTGACGCCGTGGCCACCGGGCGGGCTGCCCCTCCCGGGTCGCAGCGCCCGCCGCTGACCGAGACGGCCTCGCCTCAGCCCAGCAGCGCCGCGCGCAGCACCCGGGCCGCGGCGGCCTGGGCCTGCTCCGACTCGGGCAGCACCCGGCCCAGCTTGATGAAGTCGTGGGTCACGCCGCGGTAGAGCTCCAGATCGACCGGCACGCCCGCGGCCCGCAGCCGGTCGGCATAGGCCACCCCTTCGTCCACCAGCGGGTCGCACTCGGCCAACACGAAGCAGGCTGGTGCCACATCATCCACGTCCGGGGCGAGCAGCGGCGCAAAGCGCCAGTCGGTGCGATGGGCCACGTCGATGTACTGGTCGAAGAACCAGCGGATGCTGTCGGACTCCAGCAGGAAGCCGTTGGCGAACACCTCGTGCGAGCGGGTGTCGCAGTGGGCCGTGGTGCCCGGGGTGATCAGCAGTTGCAGCGCCAGCGGCAGGCCGGCGTCGCGCGCCAACAGCGCACACACCGCCGACAGCG
>JAYSCA010000019.1:0-14801 GCA_041915165.1 Ideonella sp. | reverse complement strand
CCTCGTCGTACAGCACCTTGACCCGCAGCAGCGAGCGCACCCGGGCCCAGAGCTCCTCCTTCACCACCGGCTTGGTGATGAAGTCATCGGCGCCCACATCCAGCCCGCGCACCCGGTCCTCCTTGGCATCCAACGAGGTGACCATCACCACCGGCACCGCCTGCATGCCCTCCAGCGCGCGCAGCTGGGCGCACACGCTGAAGCCGTCCAGGTCGGGCATCAGCACGTCCAGCAGAATCAGGTCCGGCTGGTGTTCCAGGGCCATCGCCAGGCCCTGCTGGCCGCCGCTGGCCAGCAGCACCTCGTAGCCACGGCTGACCAGCATGGCCTCCATCAGCCGGCGGTTCTTTTCCTGGTCGTCGACGACCAGCAGGCGTGGCGTGCGGCTCATGGCCGGGCGGCCGGTAGCAGGTAGCTGCGCACCGTGTTCACAAACTCGCGCACCGAGGACAGCGGCTTGGCGATGAAGCCGGCAAAGCCGCTCTCGTCGATGCGGCCGCGGTAGGCCGGCATCACCGAGGCGGTCAGCGCCACCACCGGTACCCCGGCCAGGCTGGGCTGGCGCTGGATCCAGGCAATCAGCGCGAAGCCATCGCTGTCGGGCAGCTGGATGTCCAGCAGCACCAGGTCGGCCCCGTGGGCCAACAGCTGCGCCTGGGCCTCGGCCGCGGTGCCAGCCTGGTGCACGGCAAAGCCCTGGGTGGCCAGGACATCGGCCGCCAGCTTGCGGCTGCGGCTGTCGTCGTCGATGACATGAAGCACCGGGAGGGTCATGGCTCAGGCTGTCGGGGCAGGTTGAAATGGAAGGTGGAGCCCTGGCCGGGCAGGCTGTGCAGTGTGACCTCGCCGCCGTGCAGGCGCACCAAGCGCCGCACCAGCGGCAGGCCCAGGCCGGTGCCCTCGCTCTTGCGCAGGATGTCGTCGCCCACCTGGCGGAATTCCTCGAACACCATGGCCTGGTGCTCCGGGGCGATGCCCACGCCGGTGTCGCTCACCTCGACCCACAGGCCTTCGTCGTCGTTCTCGCCGGCGCGCACGGTGACTGTGCCACCGGGCGGGGTGAACTTCACCGCATTGCCCAGCAGATTGAGCAGGATCTGCTTGAGGCGGCGCGTGTCCACCACCCAGGTGTCGGGCGCCGCGTCCAGGTCCAGCTGCAGGTGCAGCCCGGCGCGGGTGCAGCGCTCCCGCATCATCGCGGCTGTGCCGCGCAACACACCATCCACGTCGATCTCGCTCAAGGCAAGTTCCATGTGGCCAGCCTCGATCTTGGAGAGGTCCAGCACGTCGTTGATCAGCGAGAGCAGGTGTTCGCCCGAGGCATGGATGTCGTTGGCGTATTCCTTCTGCTTCTCGCCCAGCGGGCCGAACAGCTCCTCGCGCAGCACATCGGAGAAGCCGATGATCGCGTTGAGCGGCGTGCGCAACTCGTGCGACATGTTGGTCAGAAATTCCGACTTGTGGCGGTTGGCCAGTTCCAGGTCGCGCGTGCGCTCCGCGATCTTGGCCGACATGTCGCGGTAGAGCTCCTGCAGGTTGGCCGCCATGTGGTTGAACTGGGCGGCCAGGTCCTGCAGCTCGTCACCCGAGTGGACGTCGATGCGGGTGGCCAGATGACCCTGGCCCAGCGCGGTGGCGCCCTGGTGCAGCGCGCGGATGGGCTGGCTCACCCGCCCCACCACCCACAGCGCGGCCAGCATCGCCCCGGCCACCGCCAGCAGGATGACCACGCCGGTGCGCACCAGCGTGCTGTAGACCGGCGCCAGGGCCACCGCCCGCGGCTGCTCGATCACCAGCTGCAAGCCCAGCTCGGTCAAGGGGAACTGGCTGGCCAGCACTGGCGTGCCCTCCAGCCCGGCGCGGGCCAGGGCCTGACGTGGGCCCGTGGCGGTGGTGGTGCCTTGCGGGGCTGCCCGCTGGGCCAGCATCAGCGTGGTGTCCGCATGCAGCACCACCACCCCGCGCCGGTCCACCGCATAGGCCTCCAGGTTGGCGTTGTGCAGCACCGGGGCCAGGTGGCGGGCCAGCGTGCGCAGGTTCACGCGGGCCACGGTGACCCCGGCGCCCATGCGTGGGTCGGGCGTCACCAGCAGCAGCTGCGGTTCATAGCCCTCGGCGTATTCGATGCTGCCTTGTGCTGGCGGCAGACCGTCTGCCCAGCGCAGGCGGGTGGCGGGGGTGAATTCGGACGGGTCGCTGCCGGGCACCTGGGACAGCGCCATCCGCGACACATGCACTTGCGGCCGCCCCTGGGCGTCGTAGTGCGTCAGGTCTTGCAGGGCCGGCTCCAGCTTCAGGATGCGCAGGAACTCATCGCGCCGGTCGCTGTCGGCCAGCCAGCCGGGAATGTCCCAGGGCAGGCCGGCCGTGGCCCGCACGTGGCGTTGAATGGAGCCCAGCTCGGCCTGGATGGCGCCTGTTGCTTCCCGGGCCAGCAGCGCCTGGCTGGCGCTGAGGGAGCGCACCGCCTCGCGGTAGGCGAAGAACACCTCCACCCCGCCGAACAACAGGATGACCAGCACGGCCAGCAGCCCGAAGGCCAGGGCCTGCTTGCGCCACAGCCGCATGCGCCACAGCGAGGCGGAGGGCGGCGCGCTGGGCGGGGCGGCAACGGGGGGATGGTCGGGACGCATCGTGAACTGCTGGGGATGCGGGGGGGAGGGTCAGCGCAACAGCCGGTCGGCCGACCGCAGGGCCGCCTTGGACGGCGTCAGGCCCATGGCCTGGGCTGCGCGCAGGTTGATGATGAATTCGAAACCCTCTGGCCGCTGGATGGGGATGCGGGCAGGGTCTGCGCCTTCCAGAATGCGCCGGGCCAGTTCGATGCCGCGGGGCGGGGCGTCGACTGGGTCGGGCAACGACTTGACTGCCATCAAACCACCGGCCTGAAGCATGTACGCGGCTTGGTAGACGACCGGTTGGTGCAAGGTCTGCAGACGCTGGATCAACTCTGTTCGGTCCAGATAGAAGCCCTCGGAGACGGGGACGAGAACGCCTTCGCCCGCAGGGAGCCAGTGTCTCAGTCGTCCCAAGTCTTCGCGCTGGCAGATCCGTACGACATGCAGTGGGAGCCTCACACTGTGTGCGGCACGCTTCAAATCGGGATAGCCGGCAGGATTGTCCAGGGCCTGAGGCAGTTCCGCTTCAGGCACTGGGCCGGGCCGGCATGGCGGCCTGGGCCCCTGCCTGTCGCAGTCCGCGGGCAGGGGCGAGGAGGGGCGGCCATCCACCAACATCGTCACACCGGTCAAGCGGGGGAAAGCCAGTTTCAGCACCTCGACCATCTTGCCTTCGGCAGGCAGATCGCTGAAGAACCCGGTGGTGGGGGAACCAGGCTGGCGCAGGCTGCGCACCAGACAGAACGCTCTGGGATCCGGCGCTGAACGGAACAGCACCGGAATGGTGGGGTTCAGTTGCCGTACCCATCGCGCAGGGTTGAGCGTGGTGGCCACCACCAAGTCCCAATTTCGCAGGGTCAGGGCCGATTCCACCTGCCGCAGCGCGTGGGCTTCGCTGGCTTGGTTGTCCAGTTGGATGCGCTGGACCCGCACCGGCTCGCCGTGTGCCTGCAGTGGCGCCAACTCGCGCCGCAGGCCATCCATGACCTGTTGATCCGCTGCCTCACCCAGGGGGCTCAGCACCAACACCGTGTGGGATCGGGCCGTCGCCGAACCGGCCAGGAGGGGCAAGCTCAACAAGCAGGCCAGCGCCTGATGCCGGAACAAAGGGCGGATCAGGCTTGCCGTTGGGTGCACAAGGTGTTGGCCAAGTACAGCTTGCCGGTGGTGGTGCCGGCAAAGCTGGCCAGCGCCGCGGCGTCGTCGAACAGCAGCACCGAGGTTTGCGCCGGCACGGCCGGCGTATTGCCAGGCAATGGTTGACCGAACCACACTGGCAGGATGTTCCCCGCAAAGTTGCTGGGAGGGCAATTGCCGCACAGCGGCTGCGGGCTGGCATCGCCCCAGGTCTGCCAGCGGTGCACCACCACGCCCAACTTGGTGCCGGTCGCCAGAGCGGTGTAACCCGACACCAGGCTGCAGCCCAGCAGCGCGGCCGTGCCGCTCGCGGTGACCCAGGCTTGGGCCGTGCTCTGGTCGTCAAAGCTGATCCACTGCACGTCCTGCGGCTGCGGCAGCAGGTCACCCGTGGCCAGGGCCGCTGCCGCGCCGTACCAACCCACGCCGTCGTTGGCATTGGGCGCCAGCAGGGTGCCGCCGCCCAGCGGGTCGGAAGAAGTCAGCGGATTGCCGCTGAAGCGCAGAACACACAGGTAGAACACGTCAGAACCTCGTGGGAAGGGTGAAGAAGCGCCTCAATCTAGCCCGAAGGGGTCAAGACCTTGTGCACGGTCGTTCGCAGATATCCCTCTTTGGGGGGATGCTGTGGTGATTTGCACCTTGGCCACGCCCCTCAGGCCGCCGGCGGTGCAAAACGCTCCGGTGGCTTGGGCGCGCGGTCGTACAGCGGCAGCACCTTGGGCAGGGTCTTCTGGATGTCGGCGATGCGGGTCGGGCCGGCCGGGTGGGTGGACATGAACTCGGGCGGGGCGCTCTCGTTGGCCTTGAGCATCTTCTGCCACAGCGTGACGCCGGAGCGCGGGTCATAGCCGGCCCGCGCAGCCAGTTCCAGCCCGACCAGGTCGGCCTCGCTTTCGTCCTCGCGGCTGAACTTCAGGGTCAGCAGCTGGGCTCCCATGCCCAGCGCGGCGTCGCCCAGCTGGCCCAGGCCGAGCAGCGAGCTGATCAGGTTGGCGCCGATGCGGGTGGCTGTGCTCTTGCCCATGCGTTCGCGGGCGTGTTCGCGCAGCGCGTGGGCCATTTCGTGGCCCATGATCATCGCCACCTCGTCGTCGCTGAGCTGCAGCTGCTTGAGGATGCCCCAGTAGAAGGCGATCTTGCCGCCCGGCATGCAGAAGGCGTTCAGCTCCTTGGAGCCGAACAGGTTGACCTCCCAGCGCCAGTCGCGGGCGCGGGGGTTCCAGCTGTAGGTGTGCGGGATGATGCGCTGGGCGATGGCGCGCAGGCGGATGACCTGCGGGTGGCTGTCCGGCGCCAGGGCCTTCTTGGCCTTGGCATCGCGCTTGAGCTGTTCGTACTGCTGCGTGGCGGCCTGCTCCACCTGCTCGGCCGGCACCAGCTGGGTGAACTTCGACTCCTTGCCGACCTGCCGGCCGACACCTTCGTCCTGTTGGGCGAACACGCTGGCCGGCAGCAGCGTGGCGCCCGCCGCCAGGGCGGCGACGCGGCGGCGCTGGTGCAGTGGGCAGGCGCAGCCGCGCGCATGGGCCAGCGGCGGCAGGGGCAGGTGGGCGTCGGTGTGGAAATCGCTCATGGCTGTGGGTCGAAGGCAGGGGCCTCGTGGGTCAGTCGTCCTGGGCGGGCGCGTTCGGGTCCGGCTCCAGGGCCTGGATGCTCGCACGCAGATGCCAGAGCATCAACAACGCGGGCGCCGACAGCACCGTGGACAGCAGGAAGAAGGGGGGCCAGCCGATCGATTCGGCCAGCACGCCGGCCAGCGGCCCCACCCAGACCCGGCCGACCGAGGCGAAGGCGCTCAGCAAGGCGTACTGGGTGGCGGTGAAGCGCTGGCTGGTCAGGCTCATCAGGAAGGCGACGAAGGCCGCGGTGCCCATGCCGCCGGTCAGGTTCTCCAGCGCGATGACCATCAGCAGGCCGCCATCCACCGGCGTGGCCTGGGCCAGGTGCACGAAGCCCCAGTCGAAGGCCGGGATGGTCAACCCCGGCAGCGCGCCCTGCCCGTGCACGGCCAGCCACCAGAAGCCCAGGTTGCTCAGGCCCTGGGCCAGGCCGAACAGCATCAGCGCCCGCCACAGGCCCAGGCGCAGCATCAGCGCGCCGCCAACCAGGGCGCCCAGCAGCGTCAGCCACAGGCCCAGCACCTTGTTGACCAGCCCGACCTCGGCCGACGTGAAGGCCATGGTCTTGAGCAGGAAGGGCGTCATCAGCGCGCCGGCAAAGGCGTCTCCCAGCTTGTAGAGCACGATCAGCGCCAGGAAGGCCCGGGCGCCCGGCTGGTTGAAGTAGCTGGCCAGCCCGGACAGCAGGGTGTGGAAACGCGCCCGGCGGGCAGCCCAGGTGGCCAGCGGCAGCGTGGTGGCCAGGCCCAGCAGCAGGGCGGCCAGGTCGGTCCAGCGCTGCTGCAGCGGGGCGGCCAGCGCGGTGGTCTGCAGCCAGGGCCCCAGCGCGGCCTGGGCCAGCGGCACCCACAGGTGCTGGGTCAGCAGGTAGCCGACCATCGCCGCGGCGGTGACGGCCAGGAAGCCGGTCAGGTCCTCGCGGGCCAGGCTGCGAGGCGTTTCCGGGCGCGGCAGGCGGGGCAGCAGGATGGCGCTGGCCACGGCGGCGGCCACCATCAGGCCGGCCATCAGGCGGTAGACCTGCGGCCAGCTCCAGCCGCCGCCCTGGTGGGGGTCGGTCCAGATCAGCGCCACGCCGCCCGAGAGGATCATCGCCAGCCGGTAGCCCATCACGTTGAGCGAGGAGCCCAGGCCGCGCTCGGCCGCCGGCAGCAGATCGGTGCGGTAGGCGTCGATGGCCACGTCCTGCGAGGCTGACAAAAACGCCACAGCCACTGCCAGGAGTGCAAAAGTCTGTAACGACTGGCTGGGCGAGGTGGCCGCCAGGGCCAGCAGCGCGCCGGCCAGGGCCAGTTGCGTGAGCACCAGCCAACCCCGGCGCCGGCCCAGGCCGGGCGGGTCGAAGCGGTCCATCAGCGGCGCCCACAGGAACTTGAAGGTATAGGGCAGGCCCACCAGGCTCAGAAAGCCGATGGTGGCCACGTCCAGCCCTTCCAGGCTGAGCCAGGCCTGCAGCGCCTGGCCGGTGAGGGCCAGCGGCAGCCCCGAGGCGAAGCCAAGCAGGGTGACGACCAGCAGGCGGTGCAGCGCACGCAGGGAACGGCCGGGCCGTGCAGCGGCCGGCGTGGAAGACAGGGGCATGTCCCATTCTAGAAGTGGGGGGCCGGCGGGCGGCGGATGGCCCAAAATGGGAAGGAATCGGCGATGATGGTCGCCTTGGTGAACAGACGACGGGTGAGGGTGTTGCCGTGGGTTTGATGGCGGATGTTCCCGCGTGGTACTGGCAGGTGTTGGGGGCCGTGGGCGGGCTGGGCCCGGGGCTGCTGATCGGCGTCATGTCGTTTCGCAAGCCCAAGAACCCGCCGCCGACACCTGCGGTGCGGCCTTCCCGGCCGACCCCCTTGGGGGCCGCCGGCCCTGCGACCGTGATCGCCCCTGCGGCAGCCGGGGAGGCCCGCTCGGAGGCTGCGTCCCAGCGCTTGCTGGAACGTCTGCGCGAGACCAATCTGGATCTGACCGCCAAGCTGCGGGCGGCCACCGACAGCCATGCGCGCGAGCTGCTGGAGCGCAGCCAGCAGCAGCAGGTCGAGCAGCAGCGCCATGAGCGGCAGCTCGAAGAGCTGCGGGCGGCCCATGCCAATGAGTTGTCTCAGCTGATGTCGGCGATGGTGGAGCAGGTGGATGGCATGCAGCGCGAGCACGCCGAGAAGCTGGCCTCGCTGCAGGAGGAGATCGATCAGCTCAAGCGCCTGTCGCAGACGGTGGTCGATCCGGTCACGCTGCACATGGGCGGCGACATGCGTCCGCCGCCGGGCGGCCTGCCGCCACTGCCACGCCAGCCCTGAGGGCTCTTGAAATACCCGGCGCCGTACCCATTCTTCACGGCATGAGCACCGCCGATTCTTCCCGCACCCAGATGGTCTGCCCGCATTGCGGGGCGACCAACCGCATTCCCACCGAACGCCTGGGCGACGACCCGGTGTGCGGTCGTTGCCAGCAGCCCCTGCTGGACGGCCACCCGCTGGCGCTGACCGACGCCAACTTCGACAAGGTGGTGGCGGGAAGTGGGCTGCCGGTGGTGGTGGACTTCTGGGCCCCCTGGTGTGGCCCGTGCCGGATGATGGCGCCGCAGTTCGAGGCGGCGGCGGCCCAGCTCAAGGGCCGGGCGCTGTTCGTCAAGGTCAACAGCGATGAGAACCCGGGCCTCTCGGCCCGCTACGGCATCCGCAGCATTCCCACGCTGCTGAAGCTGCGTGGCGGCCGCGAGATGGACCGGATGGCCGGCGCGATGCCGGCCGCACAGGTGGCGGCCTGGGCGGTGCGCTGAGGCGAGGGCTCAGGCCGGGGTCGGCGCCAAGTCCACGTACGACCACCACTCGAGCCAGACCGGCGGACGGCGGTAACCCTGCACCTCGGCGCTCGCCATGTCGGTGACATAGCGGTGCACATGGCATTTGTAGGGCGCGTAGGCGATGCCGATGCGCTGCGCCTGACGGAACAGCGCCCAGCGTTCGGGGCCGTCGGGCAGGGCCTGCATCTTCAGGTAGAGAGCGTCGAACGCGGCGTTCTTGAAGCGGGCCATGTTGTCGCCGCCGATCTTGGGGCTGAACAGCATGCCCAGGCCGCTCTGGCCATCGAACTGGCTGGCCGAGGAGTTCACAAACCAGCTCATCAACGAGCCGGCCTGAGCGGCCTTCAGGTTTTCGGGCCACTGGGCGGGCTCGATCACGCCGCGGATGCCGATGGCCTTCATGTCGCGCTGCCACAGATCGTCGAGCGAGCGGTAGAACTGGTCGGGCTGGGAGGCGCGGCGGATCAGCAGCGGTGAGCCATCCGGCTGCTCCCGCCAGCCATCGCCGTTGCGGTCCACGTAGCCGTAGATGTCCAAGAGGGCCTTCGCCCGGGCCGGGTCGTACTGCCCCATCTCGGAGCGGAAGTTCGGGTCGTAGCCACTGGTGTTGGGCACGATGAAGGACTGGGCGGGAATGCCCTGGCCCTGGCGCACCAGGCTGATCTCCCGGGGGATGTCCATGCCCAGGTTCATGGCCCGGCGCAGGGCAACCCGTTCCGGCGTGTACCCCCCCACCACCGGGTCGTCCATGTTGTACAGGGTGTAGCCGATGTCCGGCGCCAGGCTGTGGTAGCCCTGGATGCCCTGATGGGCCAGATTGGGGGCCACCCGGCCATTGGGCATGCTCAGGGTCGCGAACTCCTCGGGCACCCGCTCGATGAAGTTCTGCTGCCCGTTCAGGAAAGACAGCCAGCGCGGCTGGCTCTCTTCGATGATGGAGACCTCCACCCGGTCGATCATCGGCAGCTTGCGGCCCCTGAACCGGGCCAGCAGGGCCTGGCCTTCGGCATCGTCCGGCGCCGGCTCGGCGTCGTAAAAGCGTTCGCGGTACTCGGGGTTGCGCTCCAACGCAATCAGCGAGCTGCGCCGCCACTGGGCCAGGCGGAAGGGGCCGGTGCCCACCGGGTGGCCCATGATCTCTTCGGGCCCGTAAAACTCCACCACTTCGCGCGCCACGGCGCCCAGCAGATCGCTGCCGGTCAACCGCTCGATCAGGCGGGGGCGGGCAGCCGCCACCTCCAGGCGCAGGGTGTGGCGGTCCAGGGCGCGCAGGCCCGGCACCACGCGGTCGTAGTCGAAGGCCCGGCGCTCTTGCAGCGCCTCTTCGCGCAGCGCGGCCAGGCCGACGAAGCCGGCTTCCTCCAGGTCGCCCCAGGCCGGGCTCTTGTTGGCCGGGTCGGCAAAGCGCTTGATGGCGTAGACATAGTCCTCGGCCACCAGCTCGCGCTTGCGGCCTTTGAAGGCCGGGTCCGACATGAAGTAAATGCCCGGCTGCACCCGGATCACGAAGACCCGGAAGTCGGCCGACACCTCGGGCAGGGCGGCGGCGGTGAGCGGCTTGACCTTGGCCGGGCGGGCCAGGTGGTCGTAGGTGTACAGGCTTTCGAAGATGTGCGCGACGATGATGCGCGAGTACAGGTCCTGGATCTTCGCTGGGTCGAAGCCGGTCTCGGCGGCCTTGAAGGCGTAGCGCAGGACCTTGGGGCCGGCCGCGGGCGCCGGGGCCTTTGCCAGCGCGGCCGGGCCGGTCAGCAGCGTGCCCGCGCTGGTCAGGCCGGCGGATTGCAGCCACTGTCGGCGGTTGGGGGTCTGGAGGATGTCAGGCATGCGCTCAGGCCTCGCGGGCCAAGGTCGGGTCGATGTCGATGTACTGCCACCAGTTTTGCCAGAACACACCGCGACGGTAGCCCAGCACCTCCGGGCGGGTGATGTCGGTCACATAGCGGTGCAGGTGGCACTTGTAAGGAGCGTAGGCGATGCCGATGCGCTTGGCGCGGGCGAACAGGGCCTCGCGCTGCGGGCCGTCCGGCAGCACCAGCAGCTGACGGTAGATGGCGTCGAACTCGGCGTTCTGGAAGCGCGCCAGGTTGGCACTGCCCTTGAGCGGACCGTACATGCGTCCCAGCGCGCCCTGACCGTCTGGGGCGGTGGCGGAAGAGCCCACGCCCCAGATCTGGTAGTTGCCAGCCTGACAGGCCTTCAGGTTCTCGGGCCATTTGGCGGTCAGGAACTCGATCTGGATGCCGATCGCGTTCATGTTGCGCTGCCACAGCTCGTCGAGCTGGCGCGACTGGCCATCGGGCTGGGTGCGCTTGACCAGCGTGAGCGGCTGGCCGTTGGGCTGTTCGCGCCAGCCATCGCCGTTGCGGTCGATGTAGCCGTGGATGTCCAGCAGGGCGCGGGCGCGGGCCGGGTCGTACTGACCCATCTCGGATCGGAAGCGTGGGTCGTAGCCCGAGGTGTTGGGCACGATCAGCGCCTGGGCGGGGATGCCTTGGCCGCGGCGCACCAGGTCGATCTCCCGCGGGATGTCCAGTGCCAGGTTCATGGCGCGGCGCAGGGCCACCCGCTCGGGGCTGTTGCCACCGACCACCGGGTCTTCCATGTTGTAGCAGGTCAGCACGATGTCCGACACCAGCGAGCGGTAGGCCCGCAGCCCCTGCTTGCTCAGGTTGGGCGCCAGGTGGCCGCCCGGGATGGCCAGGCTAGCGAAGTCCTCCGGCAGCCGCTCCAGCAGGTTGTGCTCGCCGTTCAGGAAGGACAGCCAGCGCGGCTGGTTCTCTTCGATGATGGAGACCTCGACCCGGTCCAGCATCGGCAGGCGGCGGCCCTTGAAGCGCGCCAGCAAGGCCTGGCCCTCGGCGTCGTCGGCAGCGGGCTGGGCGTCGTAGGTGCGCTCCCGGTAGTCGGGGTTGCGCTCCAGGGCGATCAGCGAGCTGCGGCGCCACTGGACCAGTTTGAACGGACCGGTGCCCACGGGATGGCCCATGATTTCGGGGCCGTAGAACTCGACCACCTCGCGCGCCACCGCGCCCAAGGTATCCCCCGAGGCCAGGGCCTCGATCAGCCGCGGCCGGCTCTGGCTCAGCTCGAAGCGCAGGGTGTAGCGGCCCAGCGCGCGCACCCCGGGCACCACGCGGTCGTAGTCGAAGGGTCGGTGGGACTTCAGCGCCTCTTCGCGCAGCGCGTTCAGACCGATGAAATCCAGCTCTTCATAGTCGCCCCAGATCGGACTCTTGTTGGCCGGGTCAGCATGGCGCTTGAGGGCGTAGACATAGTCCTCGGCCACCAGTTCGCGCCGTCGCCCCTTGAACGCCGGGTCCGACGAGAAGTAGATCCCGGGGCGCAAGCGGACCGTGAAGACCCGGTAATCGCCGGAGACCTCCGGCAGCGCCACTGCGGTACAGGGCCGGATCTTCGCGGGGCGGGCCAGGTGGTCGTACTCGTAGAGCCCTTCCAGGATGTTGGCGATGATCAGGTGCGAGTACAGGTCGCTGACCTTGGCCGGGTCGAAGCCGGTTTCGGCGACCTTCAGGGCATAGCGCAGCACCTTCGGTCGGGCCAAGGTGCCGTCGGTGGCCGCCTGCAGTGGGCCAGGGCCGAACAAGGCGGTGGCCCCGGCCAGGCCGGCGGTCTTCAGGCCTTGGCGGCGAGCCGGTGAGGTCGGGGAGTCGGCAGCGGGCGGGCGGGAAGCGGAATCGGTCATGGACATTCGGGAGAAGGCAGGGTGGGCCTGAGGGCCGTCAGTGCGTGGCGTTGGGCCGCTTCTGGCGGTCCACGTCCACATAACGGCCGAAATCCAGCGCGAACGGATGGGTGCGGTAGCCCAGCAGCCAGGGCTGCGAGAGGTACAGCCGGATGCGGTGCACATGGGGCTTGATCGGCATGTACACCGCCAGCAAGGACTGCGCCCGTTGGATCAGCGCATCCCGCTCGGTCCCCAAGGGCATGCGGTCGATCTGCTGCACCAGCGCATCGTAGGCGGGCAGTTCGAAGAAGGGGAGGTTGTTGGCGCCGGCTTCCGGGCCGTAGGCCTCGTGCAGAAAGACCGAGCCATCGGGCGAGGTGGCGCTGTTGCCCAGGCCCCAGATCTGCAGCGTGCCGGCCTGGGCCATCTTGTACTGGTCCGGCCATTGGCCAGCGACGAACACCATGTGCAGGCCCACGGCCTTCATGTACTTGCCCCACAGCTCATTGAACTGGCGATAGGTCTCGTCGGGCTGGGTGTAGTAATGCAGGATCAGCGGTTGGCCGTCAGGCAGATCGCGCCAGCCGTCGCCGTTCCGGTCCACGTAACCGTACAGGTCCAGCAGGGCCTTGGCCTTGGCCGGGTCGTACTCGCTGAAGCCGAAGTTCTGTGTCGGGTCGTAGCCATAGGTGTAGGGCACCAGGGCCGTGGTGGCGGGGATGCCCAGGCCGCGGCGCACCCGGTTGATCTCGGCCATGTTGTCGTAGGCCAGCGAGATGGCCCGGCGCAGGGCGACCTTCTCCGGCGTGTAGCCGCCCACCACCGGGTCCTTCATGTTGAAGTAGGTGTAGGCATGGTCGGCCTGCAGCGTGCGTTCCAGCGTCATGCCCCGGCGGGTCAGGTTCGGGGCCAGGTGGCCCCCTGGTGCCGCCAGGGGGGCGTACTCCAGCGGCACGCGCACCAGTTCGAAGTCGCCTGACAAAAAGGACAGCCAGGTGGGTTGGGCCGCCTCGATGATGGCGAACTCCAGCCGGTCCACCATCGGCAGCTTGCGGCCTTTGAACTGCCGCAGCAGCGCCTGACCTTCGGCATCGTTGGCGGCGGGGTGGGCGTCGTAGACCTCGTCGCGAAAGCCCGGGTTGCGCTCCAGCACGATCAACGAAGAGCGCCGCCACTGGGTCAGGCGGAACGGCCCGGTGCCCACGGGGTGGGCGTCCACGTCCTGGCCGTAAGCCTCCACCACCTCGCGCGCGACGGCACCAAAGGTGTTGGCATTGGCCATGACCAGCATGAAGATCGGGTCGGGGCGCCCCAGCGTGATGCGCAGCGTGTAGCGGTCGGGCGTCTGCAGGCCGGCCACCGGGGCGTCGTAGTCAAAAGGCTGGCGGGTGTCGAGGGCCTTCTGACGCAGCGCGTCCAGGCCTTGGATGTGGTACTCGCGGTACTCGGTGTAGATCGGGCTCTTCCAGCGCGGGTCGTAATAGCGCTTGAGGCTGTAGGCGTAGTCGGCCGCGGTCAGTTCGCGTCGGTGGCCTTTGAAGGCCGGGTCATCCGCGAAGTAGATGCCCGGGCGGATGTGCAGCGTCCAGACGGTGTAGTCGGCCGAATGCTCGGGCAGCGCGGCGGCGGTGCGCAGTCGCAGCTCGGCCGGCCGGGCCAGGTAGTCGTAGGTGAGCGGCGGCTCAATGATGTGCGCCAGGACCTGGTTCGAGTACTGGTCGGAGATCCGTGCCGGATCGAAGCCCGTCTCGGCGGCGTTCAGTGCATAGCGCACCGTCTTGAGTGGCGCGGCGGCGGGCTCAGCGGCTTGGCTGAGCCCGCTCAGGGCCATGCTCATGAGGAGCGGCACCAGGCTTGTGGCCCGTGCCAGGGTTCGAATCCAGCCCATGTACTGCTGTCTCGAGTTGGAAAACGCCGGAGTCTATCCGCCCCTCGCCTTGTCATCATGCTGGCACAGGGTTTGCGTTAGGGAGGGCTGCCGCCGAGGCCCACCTACACTCGCGCATTCTTCAGTCCGGCCCGGCGGCCACAAGCCGCCAGGTCCCAACCTGTCATTCACCCTATGCTTGCCTACCTGATACGGCGCCTGTGGCAGATGGTGCCGACCCTCCTGGGGGTGGTTCTGCTGGTGTTCGCCCTTTTCAAGTTCTTCGGCAGTGACCCTGCCGTCATCCTGGCCGGCCAGAACGCCACCCAGGCGCAGATCGCCGCGATCCGCCAGGAGCTGGGCCTGGACCAGCCCTGGTGGGTTCAGCTGTGGATCTTCATCCAGCAGATCGCCACCTTCGACTGGGGCAAGAGCTGGGCCACCAACGAGCCTGTCGCCCACCTGTTCGCCACCCGCCTGCCGGCGACGATGACGGTGATGGTGCCGATCCTGATCCTGGACTCGCTGCTGGCCATTCCGGTGGCGCTGGGTGTGGCCTATGTGCGCGGTTCGCTGACCGACCGGGTCATCATGGTCATCACCACGATCGCGCTGTCGATCTCCTTCCTGGTTTATGTGATCGTGGGCCAGTACCTGTTCGGCTTCGAGCTGGGCTGGTTCCCGGTGCAGGGCTGGAGCGATTCCACCTGGACCAACCTGGTGCAGTACGTGCCGCTGCCGCTGCTGTTGGCGGTCCTGGTCGGGCTGTCGCCGCAGACTCGGCTCTACCGCACCTTCTTTCTCGATGAACTGGGGCAGGACTATGTCCGCACCGCGCGGGCCAAGGGCCTGGGCGAAGGCCGTGTGCTGTTCAAGCATGTGCTGCGCAACGCGATGATCCCGATCCTGACCAACGTGGGGCTGGCGCTGCCGGGCATCTTCGTGGGCTCGTTCCTGATCGAGGTCTTCTTCTCCATCCCCGGCCTGGGCCGCGAGGTGCTGCTGGCGGTCAACCGCAGCGACTACCCCGTCATCCAGGCGGCCACCGTCTACCTGGCGGTGCTGACGATGCTGATCA
>JAYSCA010000018.1:0-15215 GCA_041915165.1 Ideonella sp. | reverse complement strand
AGCGCCCGGGCGCGGGCCTCGGTCAGCCCGATGCCGGAGGTGATCAGGTTGGTGTAGTAGCCCAGGCCGTGGGCGTGGGCCACCAGTTCCTCCAGGTCCTCGCGCAGCAGCGGCTCGCCGCCCGAGAAGCCCAGCTGCACCGCCCCCATCGCCCGGGCCTCGGCCAGCACGCGCTTCCAGGTGGCGGTGTCCAGCTCCTGGTCGTGGCGGGCATAGTCCACCGGGTTGGAGCAGAAGGCGCAGTGCAGCGGGCAGCGGTAGGTCAGCTCGGCCAGCAGCCAGAACGGCGGCTTGGTCGTGGCCGGGGACGGCGCGGTGGACGGGGCCATGGTGTCAGTCTCCGATGTCCAGCCCGCGCTCAGACCAGCCAGCCGCGTTCACCGGCATGGCCCAGGAAGGTCTGCACGTCGTTGGCCAGGCCGGTCTGCTGGAAGCACTGCTCCAGTTCCGCGATGATGGCCGCGACATCGCGCTGGCCGTCGCAGCGGCGCAGGATCTCGGCGGCCGGCGTGTTCAGGCGCACCATGCCTTCCGGGTAGAGCAGCACCCAGGTCTCCTGCGCCGGTTCGTACTGCAGCCGGAACAGCGGCGCGATGCGCGGCGACACAGACAGCGGCAGGGATGCGTTCATGGCCGGCGCTCCTCAGGCAGGTCATCGGGATAGGCGCGCTCGATGGCGTCGAGCATGCACCACAGCACATCGAGCTTGAAATCCAGGATCTCCAGCGCCCGCTCCTGGCGCGCGCGGGTGCTGCACCAGCGCCGCGCCACTTCCAGCCCATGCTCCACATCCCGCGTGGCCAGCGGAATGCGGCTGCGGAAGTAGCCCAGGCCCTCGGGCTGGATCCAGGGGTAGAGCGTGGGCCAGCCCGCCAGGCGGTCGGCGTGGATGCGGGGCGCGAACATCTCGGTCAGTGAGGAGATCGCGGCCTCCTCCCAGGGCGACTGGGCGGCGAAGTTCAGATAGGCGTCGACCGCGAAGCGCACGCCCGCCTGCACGTGGCGGTGGCGCCAGAGGTCCTCGCGGGCCAGACCGGTGGCCTCGCCCAGGCGGCTCCAGGCCTCGATGCCGCCGGCGTTGCTGCCCTCGAAATCGCCCCGGCCGTCGTGGTCCAGGATGCGCTCAACCCAACGGCGCCGCTCCTCGCGGTCCGGGCAGTGCGCCAGCACCGCCGCGTCCTTCTGCGGGATACGCACCTGGTAGTAGAACCGGTTGGCCACCCAGCCGCGCACCTGGAAAGGCGCCAGCTCACCACGGTTGAGCCGCCCGTTGAAGGGGTGGTGGATGTGGTAGCGGGATTCGCGCGCGCGCAGCCGGGCCTCGAACTCGGCCCAGTCCCAGGGGGTGCGCTCGTCAAAGGCCGGGGGGGCGCTGTCAAAGACCAGGGCGTTCACAGCGTGATCTCCATGCCGTCGTAGGCCACCTCGACACCGCTGGCGGCCAGCAGCACGCGCTGCGCGCTGCCCTCGTCCAGGATGGGGTTGCTGTTGTTGATGTGGATGAGCACCTTGCGGCGCGCGGGGGTGGTCTGCAGCATGTCGAGCATGCCGGGGCGCCCGGGCTGGCCGGTCTGCGGCAGGTGTCCCATCTCGGCGGCAGGCTTGGCACTCAGGCCGGCGGCCTGCATCTCGTCCTCGCGCCAGAAGGTGCCGTCGACCATCAGGCAGTCGGCTCGGCGCATCCAGCCCAGCTCCAGATCGCCCACTTCGGCCAGGCCCGGGGAATAGAACAGCGTCTGGCCATCGCGCCGGTCCTCGATCAGCAGCGCGATGTTGTCGCCCACCACCTGCTCGCGCCGATGCGGCGAGTACGGCGGCGCCTTGCCGGGGATGGCGATGGCGGTGAAGGCCAGGTCCTCGAAGCCGGGGATCTCGAATTCGGCGCTGGCTTGCTCGCCGCCCACCGGCACCATGTGCCAGCGGGTGCCGCAGTAGTGCTCCAGCACATTGAGCAGGGGCAGGCCGGTGGTCAGGTCCTCGAACACGCAGGGCGTGGCATAGAGGTTGATGCGTGGGCCTTCGCGCAGGCCCAGCAGGCCAGTGACATGGTCGATCTGCGCGTCCATCAGCACCACCGCCTCGATCGGGGTGTGGCGCAGGCCCTGGCGGGGATGCAGTTGCGGATGCTGCCGGATCTGCGTGCCGATGTCCGGCGAGGCATTGAGCAGCACCCAGCGCTCGCCATCGGGCGAGACGGCGATCGAACTCTGGGTGCGGGCGTGGGCGGTGATCCGCCCCTGCCGCTGGCCGGCGCACAGGGCGCAGTTGCAGTTCCACTGCGGGAAGCCGCCTCCCGCGCCGGAGCCGAGCACAAGAATCTTCATGGTGGGTGACCCAGGAGGTTCGGGGAACGGGTGGCCACCCCAGGGGTCTCGCCCCGGCGCAGCCACCCGGCACAGGCCGACGCTCAGCGCGCGGCGATGTACATCGTGATTTCGAAGCCGAAGCGCAGGTCTTGGTAGGCGGGGGTGGTCCAGGTCATGGAGGTCTCCATCAGGGTCGGTCTGTTTCCAGCGCGGGCCCATCCCGCGTCGGACACCGATCCTTTTGCAAAGCCCATGCCCTTTTCCCTCGAAGCGGTGGGGTTTAGGGGTTCATCCCGAGCGCCGTGCGCCCACGCCCGCTGGAGACCGGCCGCGAACGCGGGTTTGCCTGCATGCCCGGCCCGGCCACCGTCGCCGCAGGCCACCGCCGCCGGTGCCCGGGCTGTCTCAGGCTGGGACAGCCCAGTGACAGCGGCCGCCGCGCTGGCACAGGGTTGTCCCCAGCGCCGGTCGGCCGCTCAGAGCTTCTGGGTCCAGCGCAGCTTGCGGTAGATGGTGTTGCGGCTGATGCCCAGCTGCTTGGACGCCAGCGAGATGTTGCCCTGCGCGGCCTCCACGGCCGCCCGGATCAGGTCGATCTCGGCCTCGCCCAGCGTGCGTGGCCCGGCGGGTGGCGGTTCCGCCACGGTACTGGCGGGCGCGGCGGCGGCTGGCTCGGCAAACACCGGCGCGCCGCGCGCCGCCCAGGACTCCGCCGCCCAGACCGGACTCTCCGCGGGCCGGGGGGCGGGAGACGGCACGGCGGCGCCCGGCAGTTCACCGCGGTCCGCCCCCGGCGCCGGCGCCGGCATCTGGCGGCGCACGTCGTCCAGGAAGTCGTCCGACAGATGCTGCTCGGTGATCAGCGGCTCACCGGCCGCCATCACGGCCGCGGTGCGCAGCACGGTCGCCAGCTGGCGCACATTGCCGGGCCAGTGGTAGCGCAGGAACATCGCCATCACCGCGGGGCTGATCTCCAGGTTGCCCGACACCCCCAGCGCGCTGAGGATGCGCCGGGCCACCACCGCCAGGTCGCTGCGGTCGCGCAGGGCCGGCAGGCGCACCACCAGACCGTTGAGCCGGTAGTAGAGGTCCTCGCGGAACTTGCCCTGCTCGATCATGCCGCGCAGGTCCCGGTGGGTGGCGCTGACCACGGCGATGTCCACCGGGATGGACTTCTGGCTGCCCAGCGGCGTGACGCAGCGCTCCTGCAGCACGCGCAGCAAATGCGCCTGCAGGCCCAACGGCATGTCGCCGATCTCGTCCAGGAACAGGGTGCCGCCGTTGGCCTGCACGATGCGCCCGGTCGCCCCCTTGCGCCGCGCCCCGGTGAAGGCGCCCTCCTCGTAGCCGAACAGCTCGGCCTCGATCAGGGTCTCGGGGATGGAAGCGCAGTTCACCGCCACGAAGGGCTGCTTGGCCCGGTCCGAATCCTGGTGGACCGCACGCGCCAGCAGCTCTTTGCCGGTCCCCGTCTCGCCCAGGATCATCAGCGGGATGTCGCGGTTGAGCACCCGCTGCACCTTGCGGACCACGGCCTCGATCTGGGCATCGCCCGTGGCCAGGTAATGCAGACCCGACAGGCGGGACTCCCCTCCCAGGGCATCGGCCCGCGACGCGGCCGGCTCCGGCACCGCGGCCCGGGCCGCGGGCATCACGGGCGCCTCCGCGGCCTGCGCTGCGCCCGTCGGCGGCTCGGTTCCCAGCGGGATCTCCGCCACCGGGGCGAGCCGGTGCAAGGCCCCGCTGATGCGGGGGCTGGCATGCAGCTGGCGCCCATTGGACAGCTGCAGGCGCATGGGCTGAGCCAGCGGCGCCCGCAGGTGGTCCACCAGCATACCGGGGCTGATGTTGAACAGGCTCTCCAGCGTGTGCAGCCGCACCGCCGCGCTGCTCATGTCCAGCAGGTCGAGCGCCGCCCGGTTGGCCCCCTGGATGCGGCCATCCGGCGCGATCACCAGGATGCCCTCCAGCAAGGTGCCGATGAACTCGGGCCGGATGTGGAAGTGCAGGCGCAGCCGGTCCCCGCTGTCGTCGGTCAGCCAGTGGTTCTCGATCATGCGGGCCGACATGCGCACCAGACCCATGGTGTGCTGGTGGTAGGAGCGTTGGTCGCCGCTGACATCCAGCACGCCCAGGATGTTGCCGCGCGGGTCGAAGATGGGCGCGGCCGAGCAGGTCATGAAGCTGTTGACGTGCATGAAGTGCTCGGTGGCATGGACCAGGGTCGGCCGCTCCTCCACCAGGGCCGTGCCCACCGCGTTGGTGCCCTTGGACTGCTCGGCCCAGTTCACCCCGGGCGACAGGGCCACCTTGTGAGCCCGCCCCATGAAGCCGTCGTCCCCCACCGTGTGCAGGACGGTGCCCTGCGCGTCGGTCAGCGCGATCATGCTTTCGGTGTTGACGATCTGCTCAAGCAGCAGCTCCATCACCGGCGCGGCCCGGCTCAGCAGGCGCAGGTTGCGGTCGCGGGCCAGGCTCAGGTCGCCGCGCAGCATGGGCTCGAAGTCCGGCCGCTCCACGCGGGACAGCCCCAGCGCCGCACAGCGCAGATGGGACTGCTCGATGCGCTGGACCCGGGCCCGCACCTCCGCGGTGGGAGAGCTCCAGCCGCCCGCCCGTCCACCGGTGTGCTCATCGGCCGCGTGCTCGCCCGTCGAGATCGTCATGTTGGTTCTCCTGCCACCCGCGAACGGGCTTGTCTCCATCGGTGTCCCGGGTCAACCCTGAGGGCGCGTGTCCCTCGGCTGCCCAAGACTGTTCATTCCTGCAACAGGGATCACCTCCCCGTCGGCAGCAGTCCATCCATCAGGTCCGCCCCCACGCCACAGAGGCTGCGAAGCGATTCAAGCAGATGCCAGGACCGGAGGGAATCCGTGCAACAACTGTTCCCGCGTGAAGCATTTGGCCATGGCACATGGTTTGCGTTGGACGGCGACACGGGACCTCACACCACAAACAGGAGACAAGCACATGACCCCGACCGCTTCCCGCCAACGATTGGCCCCTCTGGCGCGCTGGGCCCGCCTGGGTGCCCTGCTGTGCAGCCTGAGCGCTGCCGGCCTGGCCGCCTGGGCCCACGGCGACGTGACCCCGCAGCCGATCGACACCACCGGCTTGCCCAACCTGGGCGAAGGCTGGCGCACCGAGAACCCCTACAGCGGCAACGAACTGGCGATCCGCATCGGCACCTCCGGGTTCAACCAGAACTGCGCCCGCTGCCATGGCCTGGAGGCCATCTCCGGCGGCATCGCGCCCGACCTGCGCCGGCTGGACAACGACTGCGTGGGCATGTCCGACGCCGACCAGCGCAAGGCCTGCAAGACGGAGATGGACGAGTACTTCATCACCACCGTGCGCCATGGCCGCACCCGCAACGGCGCGGTCTACATGCCGCCGTTCGAGGGCGTGCTGAGCCAGGAGGCCCTCTGGACCATCAAGGCCTACCTGGAAACCCGTCGCGAAAAGCCCATGCCCTGAGCGGGCGGGAGGTTCTGCCATGCACACCACCGATCGGAGCCGCCGCGCCCTGCTGCGCGGCCTGGCCGCCGCCGCGCTCGTCAGCCCGCTGTGGCCGGCGGCCGCCACCACCCTGGCCCAGGTGCGCGAACGCGGCACCCTGAAGGTCGGGCTCTACAACGACATGCCGCCGTTCCACCAGAACGGCCAGGGCATCGACGTGGACCTGGCCCGGGCCCTGGCCGACGCCCTGGGCGTGAAGCTGGCCTTGCTGCCCTTCAACGCCGACGACAACATGAACGACGACCTGCGCAACATGGTCTGGAAGGGGCATTACCTGGGCTATGGCCCGGCCGACGTGCTGCTGCACGTGCCGGTGGACGGACCGCTGATGGACGCCAACCCGCAGGTGCTGATCTTCGGCCCCTACTGCCGCGAGCGCGTGGCCATCGCCCGCCGGCTGGACGCCCTGCCCCGGCTGGACACGCTGACGCCGCTGGCCGGCCAGCCGGTGGCGGTGCCCGGCCAGACGCTGGCCGGCTGGCTGCTGATCGGCGCCAACAACGGCCTGTTGCGCGACACCCTGCACACCCAGTGGAAGGACGGCACCGAGGCCGCCCGCGCCCTGCTGCAGGGCGAGGTGGTGGCCGCCGCCGGACTGGAATCCGAGCTGCAGAGCGTGATCCAGAACGACCCGCGCTATGCCATCACCCCGCTGCCGATGCCCCGTGCCCCGCGCGATGGCTGGGCCGTGGGCATGGCCGTCAAACGCGATGCGCAGGACCTGGCCGAAGCGCTGAGCGGCGCGCTGGGCACCCTGGGCCAGAACGGCCGGATGCGCCAGATCTTTGCCCAGCAGCACCTGCCCTGGCAGGCCGCATGAACCGCCCCTTCCGAACAACACCCCGAGGAGACACCCCCATGACCCGATCCCTGCCCCTGCTGGCCGCGGCGCTGCCGCTGGCCCTGGCCGCCACCCAGCCGGCCCTGGCGGCCGACAACAACGATGCGGTGATGAAGGCCCTGGCCACCCACAGTGGCTGCTTCACCTGCCACCATGTGGAGCCGGGCTCCAAGGGCCCGGACGGCATGGCCCCGATCGGGCCGGACTGGCAGGATGTGGCGGACAAGTACCGTGGCAACCCCGACGCCCTGGACGCCCTGACCCACACGGTGATGACGGGCTCCAACCCCTATGCCAGCCACTGGAAGGGCCGGGTCAGCGGCCTGGCGATGCCGCCCAATGCGGTGGCCGTGTCCGAGGCCGACGCGCGCCGGCTGGTGCAGTGGATCCTGTCGCTGCCGCCCGCCCAGAAGTGAGCCCGGGCTGAGCGCCCGCCCACGCGGGGACGCTCAATGCGTGGCGCGGCTGTCAGCCGGAGCGGCATCGGCCCCGTCGGCATTCCCGCCGCTGTCGCCCCCGTCGGCCGGGTCGGACGCTTCGCGGGCCTTGGGCTTGGCGACGTCTTCCGGCTTGAGCTGGGGTGGCACGGCGTCGAGCTTGTTCTCGCGCATGTACTCGTCCATCTCGCGCCAGCCGGCGTAGACGGCGGCCTTGTCGGCCTTGCGGTTGAGCAGGTAGCAGTCCTCGATCGCCCGCCCGCCGTTGCGGCAGGCGCCGCCGATGGCCTTGCCCTCGGCCTCGCGCTTCTCGGCCGTCACCTTGGGCGTGTCGATGCCCAGCTGGTCACAGCCGGACAGCAGCAGGAAGGTGGCGAGCAGGAAAGGAACGGATCGCATGGCGGGCCCCGAAAGCACAAAGGGAACGGGGTTGCCCGTTCCCTCTGAATATCGGCCGGGTCGGCGGCGGACTTGAGCCCGTCCGCCGCGCGGCTCAGGCGCGCCGGCCCTGGGCCTGCGCCAGCGCCATCAGGCGTTCGACCCGCTCCTCGGTGGACGGGTGGGTCGAGAACAGCCCGCTCAAGCCCCGGCCCGACAGCGGGTTCATGATCATCATCTGCGCGGTTTCCGGGTGGGCCTCGGCCGTCTCCAGCGGAATGCCCTGGGCGTAGCGCTGAATCTTCTGCAGGGCGTTGGCCAGCGCCACCGGGTCGCCGGAGATCTCGGCCCCGCCGCGGTCGGCCTCGAACTCACGGGCCCGGCTGATGGCCATCTGGATCAGGCTGGCCGCGATCGGCGCCAGGATCATGACCAGGATGGACACCACCGGATTGACCGGTCGGCCTTCCTCGTCCCGCCCGCCGAAGATCATCGCGAAGTTGGCCAGCATGCCGATCGCACCAGCCATGGTCGCGCTGATGGTCGAGATCAGGATGTCGCGGTGCTTCACGTGGGCCAGTTCGTGGGCCATCACGCCGCGCAGTTCACGCTCGCTCAGCACCCGCAGGATGCCGGTGGTGGCCGCCACTGCCGCGTGTTCCGGGTTGCGGCCGGTCGCAAAAGCGTTCGGCGCGTCCTCGTTGATCAGGTAGACGCGCGGCATCGGCAGGCCGGCGTTGGCGGCCAGCTCCTGCACCAGGCGGTAGAACTGCGGCGCGGTCTGGGCGTCGACCTCCTGCGCGTTGTACATGCGCAGGACCATCTTGTCGGAAAACCAGTAGCTGAAGAAATTCATCCCCAGCGCCACCAGCAGCGCCAGCACCATGCCCTGCTGGCCCCCCAACAGGCGGCCAATGGCCATGAACAGCGCCGTGATGGCAGCCATCAGGACGGCTGTCTTCATCAGGTTGAACATCGCGGGTGCACTCCTTCAGAGCGAATCAAACACAGTGGGGTTCAGATGCGGCCGGCGCGCCAAAGTTCAACCGGCCGGCCCGGCTCAGTGCAGGGGCCCGGCCGCGGGCGGCACCAGCCCCTGCCCCAGCAGCGTCGGGCGGGCCTGCAGCAGGGCCGAGGCCGGCTGCCGCCGCCCCCCCGGGCGCTGCAGGACCAGGATGTCCAGCCCCCCGTCACCGCAGGCCACGGTGAAACGGTCCGGCGCCACCGAGACCACGGTCCCCGGCGTGCCGCTCACCTCCGGCCGGCAACGCGCCTGCCAGACCTTGACCAGCTCGCCCTCGCAGACCAGCGTGGCGCCGGGGAAGGGATCGAAGGCGCGGATGCGGCGCTCGATCACCGCGGCGGGCAGCTGCCAGTCGATCGCGCTCTCGGCCTTGTCGATCTTGTGCGCGTAGCAGACCCCTTCGGCCGGCTGGGGCTGGGCCACCAGCGCACCGGCCTGGGCGTCCCGCAGCGCCTGCACGATCAACCGCCCCCCCAGCGCCGCCAGGCGGTCGTGCAGCTGAGCCGTGGTGTCGTCGGGCCGGATGGGCTCCTCGGCCGTCAGCAGCATGTCGCCCGTGTCCAGGCCCTCGTCCATCTGCATCACCGTGATGCCGGTCACCGCATCCCCGGCCTCAATGGCCCGGTGGATCGGCGCCGCCCCCCGCCAGCGCGGCAGCAGCGAGGCATGGATGTTCAGGCACCCCAGACGCGGCCACTGCAGCACCCAGGCCGGCAGGATCAGGCCGTAGGCGGCCACCACCATCACGTCGATGGCGGCGGCCTCCAGCGCGGCCCGGGCGGCGGCGGCCTCGTCCGGGTAGCGCCCGTCCAGCCGCAGGCTGCGCGGCTGGGCGATCTGCGCCCCCAGGGACAGCCCCAGCTGCTTGACCGGCGAGGGGGTCAACTTCATGCCGCGCCCGGCCGGGCGGTCCGGCTGGGTCAGCACCAAGGGGATGGCGAACCCGGCGTCGCTCAGGGCCTGCAGTGCCACCGCGGCGAATTCGGGCGTGCCAGCGAAGGCCACCCGCAGCGGGGTGGCGCAAGACGGTGCGTTCATGCGGGACGACCTCAGCGGCGTTTCTGCTCTTCGCGGGTGCGCTTGAGCATCTTGGCCTTGATCCGCTCCCGCTTGAGCGGGCTGAGGTACTCGACGAAGACCTTGCCCAGCAGGTGGTCCATCTCGTGTTGCACGCACACGGCCGCCAATCCCTCGACGGCCATGTCGTAAGACTGGCCGTCGCGGTTCAGCGCCCGCACCGTGACCCGCGCGTGACGTTCCACCGCGTCGTAGATGCTGGGCACCGAGAGACAGCCCTCGTCGCCCACCACCATCTCCTCGCTGACCTCGATCAGTTCCGGGTTGATCAGCACCCGGGGCTCGTCACGGCCTTCGGAGGTGTCCATCACGATCAGCCGGCGGTGCACATCCACCTGGGTGGCGGCCAGGCCCACGCCTTCGGCGGCGTACATGGTTTCCAGCATGTCGTCGATCAGGCGCCGGAGGGAATCATCCACCGTCTCCACCGGGGCGGCCACGGTGTGCAGGCGGGGGTCGGGGTAGCGAAGAATGGAGAGCTGGGCCATGGAGACACGAAAAATGGCTGCCGATGGCAGACCGAAACTGTGGAGCGGGTGCAACGTCCGGTTTCAACCCCAGCCCGGCAGGGTGGGTTTCGTCGTACCGATTTCATTGCGACATCAAGGGTTTAGGGGCAGAATTTGCCAGACTTTCTCATGATCGTCCCGCCCTGGTATTTGCCAAGATGTGCATGCCATGCACGAATTGCAAGCCGGGATTGTTGCACCGTCACCGTATTCCGGCTCATTGCCCGGGAGTGTCCACACATGAGCCGTACGCTTGCACGCACCGCTGTTTCTGCCACCCTGCTGGGCCTGGGCGCTCTGTGGGTCGGCTCGGCCGGCGCAACCACCTACCCCGTCACGCCCGGCCAGCGCGCCACGGCCCAGGAAGTGGCCCAGGCCGGGGTGCCGCTGTCGGAACTGGCGCCCAATGCCCCGGACAGCTACACCGTCAAGAAGGGCGACACCCTGTGGGACATCTCCAAGCTCTACCTGCGCAAGCCCTGGCGCTGGCCGGAGCTGTGGGGCATGAACCTGCAGCAAATCCGCAACCCGCACCTGATCTACCCGGGCCAGGTGCTCTACCTCGACAAGTCCAACGGCCGCGCACGGCTCAGCCTGGCGCGGCCGGTCACGCCGCAGGACGGCCGGCTCTCGCCGCAAGTCCGCGCCGAGCCGCTGGTCAGCGATGCGATCTCCTCGGTGCCGATGGACCTGATCGGTCCGTTCCTGACCGACGCCATCGTCTTCGAGACCAATGAGCTGGCCACCGCCCCGCGCATCGTCGCCACCCAGGAAGGGCGGGTCATGCTGGGCCGCGGCGACAAGGCCTATGTGCGGGGCGATGTCTCCGATGCCCGGATCTGGCAGATCTTCCGCGAGCCCCGGCCGCTGGCCGACCCGGACACCGGCGAGGTGCTGGGCTTCGAAGCCCGCTACGTCGGCACCGCCGATCTGGTCCAGGCCGCCGACGAGCAGCACGTCCCCGAGGGCGGCGCGGTGGTGCCGTCGACCTTCCAGATCGCCCAGCTGCGTGAAGAAGCCAGCGTGGGCGACCGCCTGGCCCCGCTGCCCGCCAAGGATTACAGCCCCTTCGCCCCGCACGCGCCGACGGCCCCGGTGGCGGGCCGCATCATCTCGATCTACGGCGACGGCCTCAACGCCGGGCAGAACCAGATCGTGGCCCTGAACCGCGGGCTGCAGGACGGCATGGAGCGTGGCCACGTGCTGGCCTTGTGGACCGCCGGCAGCACCCGCCCCGACCCCACCGACCCCGAGCACGCCATGCTGCAGCTGCCCGACGAGCGCAATGGCCTGCTGTTCGTCTTCCGCGTGTTCGAACGCGTGTCCTACGCGCTGATCATGCATGTGCAGAACCCGGTGAAGCCGGGTGATCGCTTCTCGCAACCCTGAGCCCCGCGCCCGGGTGAACGTTCCGTCCCCCCGGCCAGCGGCCCTGGACCGGCAAGACCGACTCGGCTGGCTCGTCCTGACGCAGACACCGGGTCTGGGGCGCGAAGCCCAGCGCCGCCTGCTGGCCGGCCTGGGGTCCCCCGAGGCGGTGCTGTCCGCCTCGGCGGCCGATTGGCGACAGCTGGCCGGCCCGGCGGCAGCCCAGGCCCTGTCGGCCCCTCGCGCGGCCGCGCAAGAGCAGGCCCAGCAGACCTTGGACTGGTTGGAAGCGCAGCCCGGCACCCGCCACCTGCTCACGCTGGGCGATCCGGACTACCCGAGCGCCCTGCTGCACACCGCCGATCCCCCGCTGCTGCTGCACGCCCTGGGTCGCCTGGAACGGTTGCAGGCCCCCTGCGTGGCCATCGTCGGCAGCCGGCATGCCACCGCCCAGGGCCTCGACCTGGCGCGCGACTTCGCCCGCTGCTTGGCTCAGGCCGGCGTGTGCGTTGTCTCCGGACTGGCCCTGGGCATCGACGGCGCGGCCCATGAGGGCGCGCTGGCGGCCGGCGGGGCCACCGTGGCGGTGGTCGGCACCGGCCTGGACCGCGTCTACCCCGCCCGCCACAAGGCCCTGGCCCACCGCATCAGCGAGCAGGGGCTGCTGCTGAGCGAATTCCCCCTGGGATCCCCACCCCGCTCGGAACATTTCCCCAGCCGCAACCGCATCATCGCCGGGCTCAGCCTGGGCACACTGGTGGTGGAGGCGGCACTGCGCTCGGGATCGCTGATCACCGCCCGCCTGGCCGGCGAGATGGGACGCGAGGTCTGGGCCATCCCGGGCTCCGTGCTGTCGGCCCAGGCACGCGGCTGCCACCAGCTCATCCGCGATGGCGCAGCGCTGATTGAAACCCCCGAGGAATTGCTGGAGGCCCTGCGGACCCTGCAAGGCGGTGTGCTGCCCCGTCCCGCCCAGCCTGGGCCGGCCGAACCCGCCGCCAGCGCCACGCCGACGGCCGCCCCGCCGGAAGATGCCTTGTTGGCCGCCATGGGCCACGACCCGCTGACCCTGGACAGCCTGGTGGCCCGCACCGGCTGGCCCGTGGACCAATTGCAGGCCCGCCTGCTGACCCTGGAGCTCGACGGCCAGATCGCCCGCCTGCCCGGAGGCTTGCTGCAACGCCGCGGCCGCGGCTGAGCCTCCCAAACACCCAGGCCGGGGTGGGCCTTTTCCGGCCCTGGCACGCCGCCGGCACTCGGTTATAGTCAGCCCATGTTTGATGTGCTGGTCTACCTGTACGAGAACTACTGGCGGCCTGACGCCTGCCCGGATCACGAGCAGTTGTCGCGCAAGCTGTCGGCAGTGGGTTTCGAAACCGATGAAATCCAGGAGGCTTTGAACTGGCTGGATGGCTTGACCGCGACGACGGACACCGCCCCTGCGGGTCTGCCCGGCAAGGACAGCATGCGCATCTACCAACCCCGTGAGCTGGATCTGCTGGGCGAGGAATCGATCGGCTTCATCAGCTTCCTGGAGTCGGCCGGCGTGCTGCCTCCCCCGCTGCGCGAGATGGTCATCGACCGCGCCACCGCGATCGGCAGCGGCCCGCTGGAGTTGGACGACCTGAAGATCATCATCCTGATGGTGTTCTGGAGCCTGGGCGAAGAGCCCGACGCGCTGATCCTCGACGAGTTGTTCGTCGCTCCGGAAGACCGGCTGATCCACTGAGATCGCTCGCGCGGCTGCCTCGGCAGCCGTTTTTCATGGGGTGCGCCCGCGCCGGCGCGGTCAGTGCACCAAGCGGTCCGGATCGGCGCTGATCTTGCGCAGCGCGTCCCGCGTGGCCGCCATGGTCAGAGGCTCGTCTTCGACCGGCAGCAGCAAGCCCGCCTGCAGGAAGGCCGCCAAGCGGGCCTTCTGGAACAGCACGCAGCGCCCTTGCGGCGAAGCGAAGAGCGACAGCTGCTTGTGCATGCCCTGCCAGACCAGCCGCACCGTCTCATGCCGGTTGCGGAAGTCCAGCGTGTAGGCACTGCCCACTTCGAGCTCGCTGGCCGCGGCCAGCATGGTCGGTCCCGGCATCGAGCCGCCCTCGGCCACGATGTCCAACCCTTCGTGCTGGTGATTGGCTTCGTCCAGCACCCAGGCATCGTCCAGCTCGAAGTCATCGTCGGGCAGCATTTCCTCGATTGTCTCGAGGCGCTGCTTGAGCTGCTCCAGCTGAGCGCTGGACATGCTGACCGAGCGGGCACTGAAGGCCGCGGTGAGGGCCAGGTTCAGCGCCTTGATCGCGTCCTCCTGCCGGCGGGCGTCCAGGCCGGCCGCCGCCATGCCCTGGCGCACGGTGCCCAGCAGCGGCGGCAGGCGCCGGATCACATCGGCCCGCTCCTCGCGCGTGGTCTTGGCCGAGGCCATCCACATCAGGTCGGCCGCCGCGTCCCGCACCGCCTTCACCTCGGTACTTTGCGCGCCGTGGCGCACCGCGGTGGTGGCCAGCACATCGGCCCAGATGTGGAACAGGAAGTCCCGCACGCCGTCCTGCACCGGCACGTCGTTGAGCATCTTGCGCAACTCGATGGTGTACTGGATGGCCAGCGTCTCCCGTTGCTCGATCTGCTGCGCCAGCGACACGCCCGCCTTGGCCGCCTCGTTGTGCTCGCGAAAGTACTTCTCGAGGAATTTCTCGAATTCGTTGAGCACCGCCTGGAACACGCGGCGACCGGTGTCCGGGAAGGCCTCGACCACCTGGACCACGCGCCGGATCTCGGCCTCCAGCGGGGTGCCGATCAGGTCGGCATTGCCTTCGAAGCCCATCACGCAGGCGCCCATGCGGTCGATCAGCCGCCGCGCCGGATGGTCGGCGCCAGAGAAGAAGTCGGGTTCGGCCAAGGCCACCCGCAGCACGGGCATCTGCAGCCGCGCGAACCAGACCCGCAGCGCCGCGGGCACCCGCTCGTCGGTCAGGATGCTCTGGAACAGCAGGGCCACCAGTTCGACCGTGGCCCGCTCCTCCGGCGTGGCCGCGGCCTGCTTGAGGGCCTGCTGGCGCTCGCGCAGCTCCGCGATCAGCCGGGCCGGCGTCGGCGCGGCCTCGCCCGGACCCGCTTGGGCCGCGACCTCGGCAGCCACCCGCTGCTGCACCTGGCCCATGGCCTGGGACAGCTGCTGCGAAGGCGCCCGTCCCGGCACCTGCTGCAGGAAACCGGGCACATGCTGTTCGACGATGTCGCCAAAGCGCTGCAGCACCACCTCGCCCCGCGGCAGCGTGCCGTGGGACGGCCGGGTCATCAGGCGCGTCTCTTCATCCAGGCCGACGCGGCCGCTGGAACCAGTCCACCGGCCCCCGGCGGTGGTGACACCGTCGCCCCCCGCGTGGCCGGACACCAGCCCTCCCGGCGCGGTGGACCGGCTGTCGGTGCGGAAGTCCACGCCCGGCCGCAAGGTCAGCCCCGGGGCACGCCCCCGGCCGGACGCGCTGCGCAGCTCGCCCCCGCCCTCCCCGCCGCTCAGGCTGGGCGGCATCATCCGGGCGATGTGGGCCCCCAGGGGCGGGGCCTCGGTGACCCCGAAATGCCCCGACGCCGGCCCGGTCGTCGCGCCCATCCGGCTGTCGTGCGCATCCAGTGGTGCCGCCCCGGTGGTGCGTCCTTCCGCCCGACGGATGAAAGGCCGCAGGTCCACCTGCGGCAGCACGCCGCAGTCGACCAGCCAGCTGTTGGTGTCGTGGAAGGCACCTTCCAACAGGTCGGCGCAGG
>JAYSCA010000017.1:0-15341 GCA_041915165.1 Ideonella sp. | reverse complement strand
AGGCCCTGGCCACCCACAAGTCGGCCAAGGCCACCTTCGTCGAACGCAAATACCTCGCCGTGCTGGACCAGCCCGTGGAATCGCGTGGTGAGCTGTCGTTCACCGCCCCCGACCGGCTGGAAAAGCGTACGCTCTCGCCCCGTCCCGAGTCCCTGGTGCTGCAGGGCGACACCCTCACGGTGGACGACGCCAACAAGCGCCACATGACCCTGAGCCTGAACAGCAGCCCCGAGGCCGCGGCCTTCGTGGAAAGCATCCGCGGCACCCTGGCAGGCGACCTGGCGGCACTGCGGAAGTACTACAGCCTGGAGCTCAACGGCAGCGAGGCGCGCTGGAAGCTGCTGCTGGTGCCGCAGCAGGCGCGCATGGCCAAGCTGGTCAGCCGCATCCGCATGGAGGGCAGCGGGACCTCGGTGCGTCTGATCGTGTTCGAACAGGCCGACGGCGACCGCTCGGAAATGCAGATCACGCCGGTGCCCAACCCATGATGCGCCGCTGGCTGTCCTGGCCGGTCGGGCTATGGGCCCTGCTGCTGGCCCTGGGCCTGGGCGTGATCGCGCAAACCCGCTTCGTGGCCGACCTCTCAGCCTTCATGCCACGGCTGCCCACCGAGCGGCAGCAGCTCTTGCTTGACCAGCTGCAGGACGGCATCGTGGCCCGGCTCATCATGGTCGGCATCGAGGGCGGTGACGCCAGCAGCCGCGCCCGCCTCTCCCGCGAGCTGGGGCAGCAACTGCGCCGTGACCCCGCCTTTCAAGGCGTGCAGAACGGTGATGCCGAACTGCAGGACCGCGACCGCAGATTCTTCTTCGAGCACCGCTACCTGCTGAGCCCGGCTGTCACGCCCGAGCGCTTCACGGCGACGGGTCTGCGCCAGGCCATCGACGACTCCCTGCAGGGCCTGGCGGGCAACGGCGGCCTGCTGTTGAAGAGCCTGCTGCCCCAGGACCCCACCGGCGAGACCCTGGCCCTGTTGGCCCAGTTCAACGGCGAGTCGCAGCCGGCCAGCCTGGAAGGGGCCTGGGCGTCGCGGGATGGGCAACGGGCCATCCTGCTGTTGCAGACGCGCGCCGCCGGATCCGACATCGACGCGCAGGCGGCCGCCCAGCAGCGCATCCGCACCCTGTTCGCCCAACTGCCGGATCGGCCGGCGGATGCCCGCCTGGTGATGAGCGGCACCGGCGTGTTCTCCGTGGCCTCCCGCGCCACCATCCAGTCGGAGGTGAGCCGGCTGGCCACGGTGAGCCTGGTGCTGGTCGTGGGCCTGCTGCTGACGGTGTACCGCTCGCCCCGGCTGCTGCTGCTGGGTCTGCTGCCAGTGTTCAGCGGCGCCGTGGCCGGGGTCGCGGCGGTCAGCCTGGGCTTCGGTCAGGTGCATGGCCTGACCCTGGGCTTCGGCACCACCCTGATCGGCGAGGCGGTGGACTACTCCATCTACCTCTTCGTGCAGCGGGCCGACCGGCAGGCCCCGGCCCACTTCTGGCGCACCATCCGCCTGGGGGTCCTCACCTCCATCGTCGGCTTCGCGGCCATGCTCCTGTCCGGCTTCCCCGGCCTGGCCCAGCTGGGCCTGTATTCCATCGCCGGCCTGCTGGCCGCGGTGCTGGTGACCCGGTTCGTGCTGCCCCACCTGATGCCGGCGGTGCTGCCCCTGCGTGACCTGGCCCCGATGGGACAGGTTCTCCTGGGCGCACTGCGGAAGCTGCCCCGGCTGCGCCCCGCGGTCGTCGTGCTGCTGGTGCTGGCCTGCGGCCTGCTGGCCTGGCGCCACGATCACATCTGGAACCGGCAACTCTCCGCGCTCAGCCCGGTGTCGCAAGCCGACCAGGCCCTGGACGCCAGCTTGCGCGCCGATCTGGGCGCCCCCGACCTGCGCTACATCGCCAGCATCTCCGCGCCCGACGAGGAAACCGCGCTGCAGCGGGCCGAACAGGCCGCGCAGGTACTGCGACAACTGCAGGTCAACCAACAGCTGGGCGGTTTCAGCGCCCCCACGCTGGCCCTGCCCAGCCAGGCCACCCAGCAGGCTCGCCGGGCCGCCCTGCCACCGGCCGACACCCTGCGCAGCCGGCTGAGCGAGGCGCTGCAGGGCTCACCGCTCAAGGCCGAGCGGCTCCAGGGCTTCGTCGATGACGTGGCGCGGTCCCGCCAGGCCCCCCTGATTCGCCGGGCTGACCTGCAGAACAGTTCGGCCGGCATGCTGGTGGATTCACTGCTGGTGCACCGCGGGCATGACGTGCTCGCCCTCCTGCCCCTGCACGCGGCCCCCGGCCAGGCCGATGGTGCGCTGGACGTGGCGCGCATCGCGCAGGCCCTGCAGGCGGCCCAGGTGTCCAACATCACCGTGATCGACCTGCTGGCCGAGACCACCAGCGTCTTCGACCACTACCTGCGCGAGGCCTTGCGCATGTCGGGCCTGGGCATGCTGGCGGTGCTGGTGCTGCTGGCCCTGCATCTGCGGAACGGCCCCCGCGTGCTGCGTGTGGCCCTGCCGCTGGCCTGCGCCGTGCTGACCGTGGCCTGCGGTCTGGTGTGGAGCGGCCACCCGCTCACCATCCTGCACCTGGTGGGCCTGCTGCTGGTGGTAGCCGTGGGGTCGAACTACGCCCTGTTCTTCGACAGTGGCCTGGAAGAAGGCAGCCCGCAGGAGCAAGGCCGCACCCTGGTGTCGCTCGCGGTGGCAAACCTCACCACCGTCTGCAGTTTCGCCACCCTGGGACTGTCCAAGGTGCCGCTGCTGGCGGCCATGGGCAGCACGGTGGCGCCAGGGGCCCTGCTGGCCCTGCTGTTCTCCGCCATCCTCTGCAGCCCGCGGGGGGCCCGCCATGCCCGGTGACGCCAACGGCAACAGTCAGCCCGTCTGGCGCCCTGCGCCCCTGCTTGTGGCCAGCGGCCTGCTGCACCTGGCCCTGCTGGTGACCGTCTGCCTGCGCCCCGTGCTCTGGCCGTGGGGCCTCGGCCTGCTGCTGCTCAATCACCTGCTGATCAGCCTGTGCGGCCTGCTGCCGCGCTGCCGCTGGCTGGGGCCGACCCTGGTGCGCCTGCCGGAGGCCGCGCGGCAGCGCGGCGAAGTGGCCCTGACCTTCGACGATGGCCCGGACCCGGAGGTCACGCCCCAGGTCCTGTCCCTGCTGGCCGCGCACGGCGTTCACGCCACGTTCTTCTGCATCGGGCAGAGGGCCGCCGCCCACCCGGCGCTCTGCCGGGCCTTGGTCGATGCCGGTCACGAGATCGCCAACCATGGGTACCGGCACCCGTGGCACGCGTCCTTCATGGGGCCGAGTGGCTGGCGCGATGAGATCCGGCAAGGCCAGGCCGTCCTCCACCAGGGGACCGGACAGGCCCCGCGTTTCTACCGGGCGGTGGCAGGGCTGCGCAATCCGTTTCTGGCCCCGGTCCTGCACCGGCTGGGCCTGCAACTGGCGGCCTGGACCCGACGCGCCTACGACACCCGCTGTGGCGACCCCGACGTGGTCCTGCGGCGCCTGACCCACCGGCTCGCGGCCGGCGACATCCTGCTGCTGCATGACGGCCATGGCGCCCGCACGCCCCAGGGCGAGCCAGTGGTGCTGACCGTGCTGCCCCGCCTGCTGGCGCAGCTGGCCTCGCAGGGCCTGAGGCCCGTTACACTCTCGCAGGCCTGCGCGCACGCCTGACGTTCACTCGGCCGCGTGCGGCCAGGCCCCCCAGAGGCATTCGCCTCCCCCGCATGCGCCATGCCTCGGCGAGGCTGCGTTGGCGGGTCAGCCAGTGGGTGGACCGGGGCCTGTCCTTTGACCAAGGGCATCGACCCAGCAGAATGTGATGCGGGTTGCGCAACCCCACCGACCGGCTCTCTTCCCCGTTCTCGACTCACGCTTGCAGGTTGTCCGTGCCGGCCATTGAACTCACCTCCTACACCTTGACCAGCGCCCTGGGCGCTGGCCTGGATGCCACCTGGGCGGCCCTGCAAGCCAAGCGCAGCGGCCTGGCCCGACGCGCCTGGGAAACCGTGGACCTGGACACCTGCATCGGCGAGGTGGAGGGCCTGGACGACCTGCCGGTGCCCGCCCCATGGCAGGCCTTCGACTGCCGCAACAACCGCCTGGCCTTGCTGGCCCTGCGACAGGATGGCTTCGAAGCGGCCGTGCACGCAGCCATCGCACGCCATGGCGCCCACCGGGTGGGGGTGTTCCTGGGCACCAGCACCTCCGGCATCCTGAGTTCGGAGCTGGCCTATCGCGAGCGCGACGCCGAAGGCCATCTGCCGGCCTGGCTGGACTACCGCCACACCCACAACACCTACTCCGTGGCCGACTTCGTGCGGCACCACTTCGGACTGAAGGGCCCCGCCGTCGTGGTTTCCACCGCCTGCTCCTCCAGTGCCAAGGTGTTTGCCAATGCACAGCGGATGATGCGTGCCGGCCTCATCGATGCCGCCGTGGTCGGCGGAGTCGATTCGCTGTGCCTGACCACGCTGTACGGCTTCACCTCACTGCAGCTGGTGGCCCAGGCGCCCTGCCGCCCCTGGGACGCCGAACGCAACGGCCTCTCGATCGGCGAGGCGGCCGGCTTCGCCCTGCTGGAATGGTCGCAGACCCCGGCCCCCGGGGCCATCCTGCTGTCCGGCGTGGGCGAATCCAGCGACGGACACCACATGTCCGCCCCGCATCCCGAAGGCCTGGGCGCCCGGCTGGCCATGCAGGGCGCCCTCGACGCCGCGGGCCTGCGCCCCGAGGAGGTGGACTACATCGCCCTGCACGGCACCTCCACCCCGGCCAATGACGCCGCGGAGGACAAGGCGGTGGTCGCCCTGTTCGGGGCCGGCACCGTGCCCTGCGGTTCCCTCAAGGGACACACCGGCCACACGCTGGGCGCCGCTGGCATCGTCAACGCCGTGGTGGGGGCCCTGGCCCTGACCCATGGCCTGGCGCCCGCCGGTGTCGGCACCCAGCAGCTCGACCCGGCCCTGTCCTCGCGCTACCTGCTGGACAACCTGCACCTGCCCTTGCGGCATGTGCTGGGCAACTCCTTCGGCTTCGGCGGCAGCAACTGCAGCGTCCTGCTGTCCAGGGAGGTCGCATGAGCGAGCCACTCGCCACGGTCCATCTGCAAAGCATCGGTCTGTACGGCCCCGGCATGAGCGGCTGGGCCGAGGCCCTGCCGGTGCTGCGCGGCGAACAGCCGCTGACGCTGACCCCGACCGAGCTGCCCGCCCCCACCTCGCTGCCGCCCGCGGAGCGACGGCGCGTCGGCGTGGCACTCAAGCTGGCCATGGCCACCGGCCTGGACGCCGTGCAGGCCGCCGGTGCCGACGCCCGCACGCTGGCCACGGTCTTCTCCTCCACCGGGGGCGACTGCGACAACTGCCATCACCTGCTGGACACGCTGGCCTCGGACGACCGCGCCGTGTCGCCCACCCGCTTCCACAACTCGGTGCACAACATGCCCGCCGGCTACTGGGGCATCGCCAGCCACTGCCTGGCCCCCTCCACCAGCCTGTGCGCCTACGACGCCACCTTCGCCGCCGGCCTGCTGGAGGCCTTCACGCAGGTGCAGACCAGCGCGCAGCCCTGTCTGCTCGTGGCCTTTGACACGGCCTACCCCGAGCCGCTGCGCCAGGTCCGCCCCATCCCCTACGCCTTCGGGGTCGCGCTGCTGTTGAACCCCGAGCCGACCACCGGCCCGCGCCTGCAGCTGGAACTCACCCAGGCCCCGCCGGACACCCTGGCCGATCCGGCGCTGGAGGCGCTGCGCACCGCGGTGCCCGCCGCACGCGCGCTGCCCTTGCTGCAGGGCCTGGCCCGGCAGACCGCCGGCCACTGGGTGCTGGACTATCTTGAAGACCTGCAGCTGCGGGTGAGCGTGCAGGCATGAGCCACGACCACGCCTGGATCGCGGCCCACATCCCGCATCAGGGACGCATGTGCCTGCTCGACGCCGTCTCCGAATGGGACGACGAGCACATCGTCTGCACCGCCAGCAGCCATCAGGCCCCCGACCACCCTTTGCGGACCACGCGCGGCCTGGAGATCACGGCCGGCATCGAATACGCGGCCCAGGCCATGGCGGTGCACGGCGCCCTCACCACCCCCGAGGCCGCCGCCGCCCGGCAGGGCTATCTGACCAGCGTGCGCGACGTGCAGTGGCAGCAGCCCCGGCTCGACACCGCGGGCTCGCCGCTGCAGGTCCACGCCGAACGCCTCTCGGCCAATGGGCTGACGGTGCTGTACCGCTTCTGGCTGACCGCCGATGGGCACAATCTGCTCAGCGGCCGCGCCACCGTGGTGCTGGACGCCGACAAGCTCTGATCTTTCCCGATGAACACTCCCGAGAAACCCCGGCGCAAGGCCCTGGTGACCGGTGGCAGCGGCGCCATCGGCGCTGCCATCTGCCGCCGCCTGGCCGCGGACGGCCTGCATGTGCTGGTGCACGCCAACCGGCAGGCGGCTGCCGCCCAGGCCCTGTGCGAACAACTGCGCGACAGCGGCGCCACGGCCGACTGGGTGCAATTCGATGTCACCGATGGCGAAGCCTGCCAGCGGGCCCTGGAGGCAGTGCTGGCCGACGGCCCGGTGCAGGTGCTGGTGAACAATGCCGGCATCCACGACGACGCGGCCTTCCCGGGCATGTCCGCCCAGCAGTGGCACCGTGTGATCGACGTCTCCCTGCACGGCTTCTTCAACGTGACCCAGCCGCTGTCCATGCCCATGGCCCGCAGCCGTTGGGGCCGCATCATCTCGGTGTCCTCGGTCGCCGCGCTGACCGGCAACCGAGGCCAGACCAACTATGCGGCCGCCAAGGCCGGCCTGCATGCCGCCAGCAAATCCCTGGCCCAGGAACTCGCCAGCCGCCACATCACCGTCAACGTGGTGGCCCCGGGCATCATCGAGTCCGACATGTCGGCCGGCGTGTTCGACGCGGAGACCATCGCCCGCATGGTGCCGATGAAGCGTGCCGGCAGCCCGGACGATGTGGCCCATCTGGTGGGCTTCCTCGCCAGCGAGCAGGCCCGTTACATCACGGGGCAGGTGATTTCCGTCAACGGCGGCATGATTTGATCCCATGAGTGCGATCGCCACGCCGGCCGCGTTGCCCCCTGGCCTGGCCTTCCTCCTCGCCCCGAGCCCTGCTGAGGCAGAACGCCGCGCCCTGGCCGCCGGCCTGACGCCCTTGGGTGGGCTCAGCCCATCCGTGCCCGCCGATGCGGGAAGCGCGCCCTGGCTGCCGCTGAACATGCCCGTGCTGGGCAGCAGCGAACTCGCCAGCCAGCTCTGGTGCCTGCCGGGGCCGGTCTCGGCCTGGCAGCACAGCACCGACACCGGGGTGCACTTGCACGCCCGCGTCGCCCGCGATGCCCAGTTCCTGCTGGCCGAATCCCGCGTGGACGGACCACTGGCCACCCAGGCCCGCCACCTCTACACCGCCGTGCTCGGCGCGCTGCGTGGCAGTGGCCACCCCCACCCCATCCGCTTCTGGAACTATTTGGCCGACATCCACGGCACCGAGGGCGGTGAAGAACGCTACCGGCGCTTCAACCAGGGCCGCCGCGAGGCCATGCAGGCCCTGGGCTGCACCATCACCGAAGGGGCTCCCGCCGCCTGTGCGCTGGGCAACCGAGAAGGGCGACTGCGCGTGGCGGTGCTCAGCGGGGCCCAGGCGCCCCGTGCGATCGAGAACCCGCGCCAGGTCAGCGCCTACCACTACCCCGCGCAGTATGGGCGGACCCCGCCCGTGTTCTCGCGCGCCGCGCTGCTGCCCTTGCCCTTCGGCCGCGACCTGCTGCTGATCAGCGGCACCGCCAGCATCGTGGGCCACCAGAGTCTGCACGAAGGCGATGTACAGGCCCAGACCGAGGAGGCCTTGCGCAACATCGAGTCCCTGCTGGCGCAGGCCTGCGCGGGGCGCCCGGCGTTGTCCTTGTCTGAACTCAGCGGCCGGGTCTATGTCCGCCACCCGGCCGATGTGCCCCGGGTGCTGGACCGTCTGGTCGCGCGCGGCATGACGGGCTTCAGCGTGCTGCAGGCCGAGGTGTGCCGCCGTGAACTGCTGGTGGAGATCGAGGCGGAGGGCTGGGTGACCCATGCCGGCTGAGACGCGGAGCCTGCGCCGGGCCGGGCAGGTGCTGCTGTTTTACCTGCTGCTGCTGTGGCTGGGCAGCATGCTGCTGGCCGGCAACTTGTTCTGCCTGCCGCTGGCGCTCGTGCCCGCACGCGTTCGGCAGCCCCTCATGCAGCGACTGATCAGTGCCCTGTTCCGGCTCTTCCTGGCCGGCTGCACCCGCTGCGGCCTGATGCGGCTGGACCTGACGGCCCTCGACGAGCTCAACCAGCGCCCCGGCGGCATGCTGATCCTGGCCAACCACCCGAGCATGATCGACGTGTTCCTGGTCCTGTCGCGTGTGCGCGAGGCCCTCTGCCTGATGAAGGCCGACCTGGTGACCAACGCCTTCCTGGCCATCGGCGCCCAACTGGCCGGCTACGTCAACAACAGCCGTCCCGAACACTTCATCCGGGCCGCCTCCCGGGCGGTGCGCCGAGGCCAGCGCCTGCTGGTCTTCCCGGAAGGCACCCGCACCATCGAAGACCCGATCAACCCGCTCAAACCCGGAGCGGGCCTGATCGCCAAGCTGGCGCAGGCCCCGATGCAGGTCGTCATCCTGCGCACCAACTCATGCTATTTGTGCAAGGGCTGGCCGATCTGGCGTGCGCCGCGTTTCCCCGTGGTGTACCAGGCCCGCCTGGGTATCTGCTTGCCGGCCCCGCGCAACACGAACGAAGCCACGACGCAACTGCAAAATGCGTTCCGACAGCAGTTGCCCACCTCGGCGATCGACCCGGAATTCACGGTCTGAACGTCCGAGCCATGACACCATGACATCCCACACCCACCTGGTCCTCATCCCCAGCTACAACCCGGGCCCCAAGGTCTATGACACCGTGCAAGCTGCGCGCGCCCAGTGGGCACCGGTCTGGGTGGTGGTGGACGGCAGCACCGACGGCACCACCGAGACACTTCAGCGCATGGCCACCACCGACCCGGGGCTGCGCGTGCTGGTGCTGCCGCGCAACTGCGGCAAGGGCGCGGCCGTGCTGCACGGCCTGGACGAAGCCCAGCGCCTGGGCTTCACCCACGCGCTGTGCATGGATTCGGACGGCCAGCACCCGGCCGAGCTGATCCCGCAGTTCATGCAGGCCTCCGAGGCCGAACCGGCCGCCATGGTGCTGGGCGTGCCGGTGTTCGACGCCAGCGCCCCGGCCCTGCGGGTGCAGGGCCGCAAGATCTCCAACTGGTGGGCCAATCTGGAGACGCTCTGGGCCGGCATCGGCGACTCGCTGTACGGCTTTCGCGTCTACCCGATCGAGCCGCTGCGCCAGGTGATGCACGGCCAGCGCTGGATGCGCCGTTTCGATTTCGACCCCGAAGCCGTGGTGCGCCTGGCCTGGCGCGGTGTGCGCCCCGTCAACTTGCCCGCCCCGGTGAAGTACCTGACCGCCTCGGAAGGTGGCGTCTCCCACTTCAACTACTGGCGTGACAACCGGCTGCTCACCTGGATGCATCTGCGGCTCATGCTGGGCTTCGCGCTGCGCCTGCCCGCCCTGTTCGGACGTCGTCTGCTGCACCGCTGAATCGCCGCCCCATGTCCGACACGTCCGCACCAATCCAGGCGAACCGATGCCCCTGACCCTGACGCCCCCCAAGGACCGTCCCCTGTTCCAGGTGCAGCGCCGCGTTCGCTTTGGTGACTGCGACCCGGCCGGCATCGTCTATTACCCGCGCTACCTCGATCTGCTCAATTCGGTCATCGAGGACTGGTGGACCCACATCGGCCTGTCCTGGCACGAGGAGCTTCCCCGGCGCGGGCTGTTCACGCCGCTGTCCCACCTGGAGACCCAGTTCCTGCGCCCGTCCCGCATGGGCGATGAACTCGTGGCCACCCTCTGGCTCGAAACCTTGCAGCGTTCATCCATCCGGCTCAATCTGCTGCTGAGCGGGCCGGACGAGGGCCAGGAGCGCTTGGTCGCCCGTGTGCGTCAGGTGTGTGTGGACAGCCGCACGCAGGCGCCCTGCCTTTGGCCCGAAGACGCCCATGCGCTGCTGGCGGCCTGGCGGCCCGTCGCGGCGGCCTGAGTTCACCGCCCCGTTCACGACGCCAGACCGCCATTCGCGCGCTCGGGTCCCCCTTCGTCGCAAAGCCCTCGCTCCGGCCGTCGACGACAGCCACCATCGCCGCCATTCCTTGAATGCTGGGAGGCCTGCGATGAACACCCTGATCGTCATTCTTCACCACACCCCTGTCTGGGTCTGGGCCCTCCTGGCCCTGATCCTGGTGGCCGGCCTGCGCCAGGCCCGTGGCGTGCAGCAGCGTCGCTGGCGGCTGCTCGCCCTGCCGCTGGCCTGGCTCCTGATCGGGGCGCTCAGCATCGCGCAATGGTCCGGCTGGCTGAGCCCGGGCATGCTGGCCTGGCTGCTGGGCCTGGGCGCGGGCGGCCTGCTGGCCCATGGTCTGCGCTGGGGACGTCTGGCCCAGTACGACCCGCGCACGCGCCTCTACCAGGTGCCCGGCAGCTGGTGGCCTCTGGCCCTGATGCTGGGCATCTTCGGCCTGCGCTACCTGTCGGCCGTGTTCATAGCCTTGCACCCGGTCGCCACCGGCCCCTGGGTCCCCCTGATGGACGGTCTCTTTGGCACACTCACCGGCGCCCTGCTGGGCCGCCTGGCAGGCATCCTGCGCAGCACGGCCCAAGCCGCTTCCGCTCGCTGAACCATGCCCGACATCCCCTCCCCCCTGCCACCCGACACCGGTCGGTCGCCCTCGCGCCCTGCGCCCATGACCCTGGGGCGGCGCGTGCTGCGCGCCTTGGCCGTCTGCACCGGTGTGGCCGTGTTCATCGCGGTGCTCCAGGGAGGACGGGGGCTGTGGGAGAACGTGATTTACTCGTACACCATCGGCCTGTCCTGCACCCTGTGCATCGAGCTGAGCCGCACCCTCGCTGCACGGTGGATGCAGCGGGGGCGCGCCCTGCCTCAACCAGGGGACCGCGCCTGGCCGGGCTGGCCTGCGATGGTGCCCGCCCTGTTGCTCAGCATCATGCTGGGCTACACCGTCGGGGTGTGGCTGGGCAATCTGATCACCGGCCACGACCTGCCCATGCCTTGGCAACTGCAAGGGCGCGGCGGCTCCGGCACGCTGACCTTCAGCCTCACGATCGGGGTCATCATCACCTACCTGTTTTGGCTGCGCGGCCGCCTGGACGCCTCCCTGGCCCAGGCCGCGGCCGCCCGGCGCCTGGCCGCCGAAACCCAGCTCAAGCTGCTGGAAAGCCAGTTGGAGCCGCACATGCTGTTCAACACCCTGGCCAATCTGCGGGCGCTGATCGGCGTGGACCCGCCCCAGGCCCAGGCCATGCTGGACCACCTGATCGACTTCCTGCGCGGCACGCTGCAGGCCACCCGGGTCGAGCACCACGCCCTGTCGGTCGAGTTTGCCCGCCTGGCCGACTACCTGGCCCTGATGCAGGTGCGCATGGGCGACCGGCTGAGCACCGTGCTGGAGCTGCCACCGGAGCTGACCGACGTGCCCGTGCCCCCGCTGCTGCTGCAACCGCTGGTGGAAAACGCCATCAAGCATGGCCTGGAACCCCAGCGCGGCCCCGGCCGGCTGACCGTGCGCGCCTGGCGTGCCGACGACGGCCTGCACCTGCAGGTGCGCGACACCGGCCGCGGCCTGACAGCGGCACAGCGAGATGGCACCGCCGCGCCGGGCACCGGCTTCGGCACCCAGCAGGTGGGCGACCGCCTGCGCACGCTGTTCGGCGAGCGGGCGGGCTTCCGCCTGACCGAGCCGCCCGAGGGCGGTGCCAGCGCCGACATCACCCTGCCCCTGGACGGAACACGCCCATGAACACCCTTGCCCCGACCGCCCTGATCGCCGAGGACGAACCCCTGCTGGCCCGCGCGCTGACCGCGGAACTGCAGCGGGCCTGGCCCGAGCTGCAGTTGCTGCCCACGGCACCGGACGGCGAAGTGGCCGTGGCCCAGGCCCTGGCCGCCCAGCCCGACCTGCTCTTTCTGGACATCCGCATGCCCGGCCAGACCGGGCTGGAGGCGGCCCAGGCCATCGTGGAAGACTGGCCCACCGAGCGGCCGCTGCCGCTGATTGTCTTCGTCACCGCCTACGACCAGTACGCGCTGCAGGCCTTCGAGGCCAGTGCGGTGGACTATGTGCTCAAGCCGGTACAGGCTGAGCGTCTGGCCGCCACCTGCCGCCGTCTGCAAGGCCTGCTGGCCCAACGGGCCGCGCCGGCAGGCCCCGGCGTTGGGGAAGACACGGCCCTGGTCGAGCGCCTGCGCCAGCTGCTGGGGGCCCCGGTAACCGTCCCCGCCGCCGTGGTCGCTCCACTGCAGCTGATCCAGGCCAGCGTGGGCAGCGCGGTGCACCTGGTGCCCGTGGGCGAGGTCGTCTACTTCGAAGCGGCCGACAAGTACGTGCGCGTGCTGACCGCCGAGCGCGAGTACCTGATCCGCATGTCGCTGCGCGAGCTGCTGCCGCAGCTGGACACGCAGCGCTTCTGGCAAGTACACCGCGGCACCATCGTGTGGGCGGACGCCATCGCCCAGGCCCTGCGCGACGAGGCGGGCCGGGTGCAGCTCACGCTGCGCCAGCGCCCCGAGCGCCTGACGGTCAGCCGCATCTACGCCCCCCGCTTCAAGGGCATGTGAGCCCATCGCCCGGTCCTGCGCGGCATGGGGGGCGTCGCTACAATTCGAGGGATCATCGGGTCACTGTCGACCCGCATCCAGGAACACCCCGCGCTTCATGAGCGACCACAAGAACGCACCGGCCACCGAGGCCGTCAAGCCCGCCAACTTCCTGCGCGCCATCATTGAGCGCGATCTCGAAGCCGGTACCTATGCCCACCGCCCGTACGGCGGTACCCCGGGTGACGCCGCCCACCACGCGGCCGGCCAGCCCGACCCGGCCAAGGTGCGGCTGCGCTTCCCGCCCGAGCCCAACGGCTACCTGCACGTGGGCCACGCCAAGAGCATCTGCCTGAACTTCGGCCTGGCGCGCGACTACGGCGGCGTCTGCCACCTGCGCTTCGACGACACCAACCCGGAGAAGGAAGAGCAGGAATACGTCGACGCCATCGAGGAGATGGTGAAGTGGCTGGGCTGGGACTGGACCGCCTTCGGCACCGTCCACAAGTACTACGCCAGCAACTACTTCGACTTCATGTACCGGGCGGCCGAGACGCTGATCGAGCGCGGCCTGGCCTACGTGGACGAGCAGACGCCCGAAGAGATGCGCGCCAACCGCGGTGACTTCACCACGCCCGGCACCGACAGCCCCTTCCGTGGCCGCACGCCGGCGGAGAACCTGGCGCGCTTTCGCGAGATGCGCGACGGCCAGCATGCCGACGGCAGCATGGTGCTGCGGGCCAAGATCGACATGGCCTCGCCCAACATCAACCTGCGCGACCCGGCCATCTACCGCATCCGCCGCGCCACCCACCACAACACGGGCGACAAGTGGTGCATCTACCCGATGTACACCTTCGCGCACCCGATCGAGGACGCGCTGGAGCGCATCACCCACAGCATCTGCACGCTGGAGTTCGAGGACCAACGCCCCTTCTACGACTGGCTGCTGGAGAACCTGGCCGATGCCGGCCTGCTGGCCCGCCCGCTGCCCAAGCAGTACGAGTTCGGCCGGCTGAACCTCAGCTACGTCATCACCAGCAAGCGCAAGCTCAAGCAGCTGGTCGATGAGAAGCACGTCAGCGGCTGGGACGACCCGCGCATGCCCACGCTGGCCGGCATGCGCCGGCGCGGCTACACGCCCGCGTCGATCCGCAAGATGGCCGACGACACCGGGGCCTCCAAGACCAACATCTGGATCGACTACTCGGCGCTGGACATCGCGCTGCGGGCCGACTTGGAAGAGCAGTCGGCCCGCGCGATGGCGGTGATCCACCCCATCAAGCTGAAGCTGACCAACTTCGCCGAAGTCTTTGGCAGCGCCGAACACCGCGAACCCTGCAGCGCCCCGGCCCACCCACACCACCCCGAGCTGGGCCAGCGCAGCTTCAGCCTGGGCCCGGAGCTGTGGATCGAGCGCGAGGACTTCGCCGAGGTGCCGCCCAAGGGCTTCTTCCGTCTGTTCCCGGGCAACAAGGTGCGCCTGAAGTACGGCTATGTCGTCGAGTGCACCGGCTGCGAGAAGGACAGTGAGGGCAACGTCACCGCCGTGACCGCCACCGTGGTGCCCGACACCAAGAGCGGCACGCCGGGCGCCGACGCCATCAAGGTCAAGGGCGTGCTCACCTGGGTGGGTGTGCACGATGGCGTGGCCGCCGAGATCCGCCTGTTCGACCGCCTGTTCACCGAGGCCCAGCCCGATGCCGGCGGCCGCGATTTCCTCTCGGTGCTGAACCCGAACAGCAAGCAGGTGGTCCAGGGCTACCTGGAGCCCTCTCTGGCCAATGCGCCGCCGGAGGCGCGCTTCCAGTTCGAACGTCACGGTTACTTCGTGACGGACCGCCTGGATCACCGCGCCGAGCGCCCGGTGATCAACCGCATCACCGGCCTGCGGGACAGCTGGGGCAAGTAAGCCCCGCTGTGACCTCGCTCTCCGCTGCGCAGGCGCCCACCCGGGCGCCTTTTGCATTGGCCTTTGCATGTCTCGCCCTTCTTCCCGCGCGGCCACGGTGCCGCTGATCGACCTCGGCCGTGTGCTGGCGTCGCAACTCATCGTCTGGCACCACCTGACCCTCTACAGCCCGCTGCAGGCCCAGCTGGACCCGCTGGCCCCTTCGTTGTGGGACTGGCTGGCCGACCCGGCCCGCATGGCGGTGCAGATCTTCCTGGTCATGGGCGGCTACCTGGCCGCCATGCAGTGGCTGCCCCACCCCGACGCGGGCGATCGCCTGCCCCCCGCCGCCCTGCCCCGCGCGCTCTGGCAGCGCTATCTGCGCCTGGTTCCGGCCTGCATGGTCGCGCTGGGCGCGGCGGTGCTCAGCGCCGAGCTGGCCCGGATGATCAGCGACGACCCCAACCTGCCGCCCCCCCCGACCTGGGACCAGTGGCTGGTCAACCTGCTGCTGCTGCAGGACATCCTGGGCCAGGACGCCCTCAACGCCGGGCTCTGGTACGTGGCCATCGACCTGCAACTCTTTGGCCTGCTGCTGCTGATCGTCGCCCTGCGCCACCACGCCGCCTGGCGCAACGGCCTGACCATCGGACTGGTGCTGGGGCTGACCCTGGCCTCGCTGTTCGGTTTCAACCTGCGCCATGAACTCGATGCCTGGGGGCTTTACTTCTTCGGCAGCTACGGGCTGGGCATGCTGGCCGCCTGGGTC
>JAYSCA010000016.1:6858-15782 GCA_041915165.1 Ideonella sp. | reverse complement strand
CGACAACGTCCTGGCCGGCCTGAAGGCGGGCGCCAAGGACCCGGCGGCCTTCAAGATCGTCGGCGAGTCGCTGAGCGAGGAGCCCTGCGCGATCGTCTACCGCAAGGACGATCCGGGGTTCAAGAAGGTGGTGGATGGTACGGTGAAGTCGCTGATGCGCAGCGGTGAACTGGCCAAGCTCTACGCCAAGTGGTTTGTCGCCCCCATTCCCCCGCGCAACGTCTCGGTTGGCATGCCGATGAGCGCGGCGCTGAAGAACGCGATCGCGAACCCCAACGACCGGCCGGCCGAGGATTACGCCCTTGCCAAGTAACGAGGCCAGTCTTTGATGAACGATGCAACCCGGGTGAACGGGCCGCGCCACGCGGTGGTGATCGGCGCGGGTGCGGTCGGCTGCGCCACGGCCATCGAGGCCGTGCGCGCCGGCCTGCGTGTGACGCTGATCGAGCCGGAGACACCCGGAAGCCCGCACGCGACGAGCTATGGCAACTCCGGTTGGCTGTCGACCCATTCGGTCATCCCGCCGGCCACGCCGGGCGCCTGGCGCAAGGTGCCCGGCTGGCTGCTGGATCCGATGGGCCCACTGGCGGTGCGCTGGCGCCATCTGCCCCAGGCCTTGCCCTGGCTGCTGCGCTACCTGGCCGCCGGCTGGACCGAGGCGCGCGTGCAGCGCACTGCCGATGCGCTGCGCACGATGCTGGTCGACGCCCCGGCCCTGCACCGGCGCCTGGCGCAGGAAGCGGGCGTTTCCGAGCTGATCGAGCAGCGCGGGCTGCTGCATGTGTACCGCTCGCGGCAGGCCTTCGAGGCCGAGGCCCTGGGCTGGCGCGTGCGCGCCCGCACGGGGATCCAGTGGGAGGAATGGGACGCCGCCGAGCTGCACCGCCGCGAGCCGGACCTGGACACGCGCTACACGCTGGGCATCTACGTGGCGGAAGCCGGCCATTGCCGGGACCCGGGCGCTTATGTGGCCGCGCTGGCCCGCCATGCGCAAGCGCTGGGGGTGACGGTGGTGCGGGGCCAGGCCACCGGCTTTCGCATCGAGGACGGCCGACTGCGCGCGGTGCGGCTGGCGGGCGAGGAGATCGCCTGTGATGCCGCGGCCATCTGCGCCGGGGCCCGCTCGGCGCCGCTCGCGGCGGCGGTGGGCTCGCGCGTGCCGCTTGAGTCGGAACGCGGCTACCACGTGCAGATCACCGACGCGGTCCGGGGCCCTCGCACGCCGATGATGGTGGGCGAGGACAAACTGGTCGTGCACTGGATGAATGGTGGCTTGCGCGCCGGCGGCCAGGTCGAGATCGCCGGGCTGGCGGCCCCGGCCGACTGGCGGCGGTCCGACATCCTCTTCGGGCATGTGCGCCGGATGTTCACCGGGCTGCCGGCTAGCGCCGATGCCCCGAATGTCCAACGTTGGCTGGGCCACCGCCCCAGCACGCCCGATGGCCTGCCCTGCATCGGGCCGTCCGCCGCCACGCGGGACGTGGTGCTGGCCTTCGGCCACGGGCATGTGGGTCTGGGCGGCTCCGCCCGGACGGGGCTGTGGGCGGCGCAGACCCTGGCTGGCCAGGACCTGGACGTCATCCTGCGGCCGTTCAGCCCGGCGCGCTTTCGCTGAAGGTGCCTGGGACGCGTGTCAGCGCCAGTGGGCCAGGAAGCCCTCGGGCACCTCGGCCACCTGGCGGCGGGCGTAGTCGAAGAACACGATGCCGGCCTTGCCGCGGGCCACTTCGCGGCCGCTGGCCGCGTCGCTCATGCGCCAGACGAAATCGCAGCCGCGCTTGTTGAAGTCGCTGGCCGTCATCTCGACGGCCAGCGTCTCGCCGTAGAAGGCCTCGCTGCGGTACTGCACCGCCTGGTCGGCCATGATCAGCCCCAGCCCTTCGATGGCCGTCTCCGACGGGTAGCCCATCCACTTCAGGAAGCGCAGGCGGGCCTCCCCCGCCAGCACCAGCACCTGGGCGTTGTCCAGGTGCCCCGCGTAGTTGATCTGCGAGATCAGGATGGGCAGCTCGGTCCGGAAGGGGAACGATTCGGGCAGGGGCAGGGTGATGCGCGGCATGGTGCGGTTGAAGCGCGCCGAGATAAATGCGGACTTCGGAGCGAGATAAATCGGGGTAGCTGACACTTTAGCGGGGCAAAACAGAATTGCACATGACGAAAGGGCTCAGACCTCGGCCGAGACATCGGGAAGCGCCGGGGCGCTGCCCTCTACCATCCCACCGCGCACAAACACCTTGGTGCCGACGCTGTAGCCCGTTCCCCGAGCCGTGATAAAGGCGCCACCGGGAAATGCGACGACGACGACGCTTGTGCCGACCTCGGTCACCGTCCCGACCTGCAATGGGTCGGAGGGCAGCAGCGACCGAAACAGCTTGAACAGGTTACTCATAGGTCTGCACTCCGATCGTCTGCCAGACGCTGGGCCGGCCACTTTCCACAGCCACGCTGCGGGTGAGGCCCAGACGCGTGGTCCCGCCGTCGACGTAGCGCACGAACTTCCCTGGCACGATGATCCCGGTCTCGGGCAGCACAGGAAGCCGCAGGCTCACCATCGCCTGGCGGCCCACGTCGGCCAGCACGGGCATCCCACGCTGACGGCCGGCGATCACGTCCGTGCAAAGTGCGTCGGTGATCATGGCGGCCACCTGGTCGCCCGCCGTGCCTGCCCGGGTGATCTGAGCGAGCACACCACCCGCTGACTCGCCGGACACGAACACTCGGTTGTAGATCGCCTTGTCGCTCCACTCGATCGCCTCTCGGGTGGCCAGAGAGGCAGGCAGCTCGAAGTCCGGCGCTACAGAGCCCCACGCCCAGGGGGCGGCTGGATAGCGTGGCAGCACCAGCAGCTGCTCGGACGCCGGCGACGACTGGACGTAGGCGCCGGCCGCCTCGGCGATGCGGGTGATCGCCCCGATGGGGGTGCCTTGGAAGCTCCAGGCCCCGGCAGGAACAGCCCAATCCTCCGGCGCCCATGTGATTCCCCACGAGCTGGGCACGCCGTTGATCTCCAACGCCTGCAGAGCCAGCTGCTGCGCTGTCAGCGTCGTGCTCGCCCCAAACGACCGCTCAGCGGCGTAAGGCACGTCCAAGACTGCAGACAGGCCGCGCCCGCCAATGCTCAGACGCGACGTCCCGAACTGGCGGTCTCGGCTCATGCTCTCCAGCACCAGGGAGAAGTCGTACCCATTCACAGTGGCCACCAGCTGCACCATCTCGCCGCTGCTGCCGGGCTCCAGCTTGGACATCTCTGACGCCGGCACCGAGGCGCTCCAGCCCCAAGTCCAGCTGTCCACGTCGGCGCTGAGCTGCAGCGACGGACAGACGATGGCCATGCCGCCATCCACGCGCCGAAGCGCCACATCATTGAGCACGACGTACCTCCTCCGAGAGGGCACAACCACGGCCGCTGGCGGGCCGTCTGAGTGCCTGTCGCAAATAAACAGCAGCGCCGGCCCGTGCGTCGTGTCCCAGAACACCAGCGCGGGGTCCGGCAGATAGCAGGGGTCAGCCGGCGGCGTGACCGTGCCCCAACTGGAGCGGCCGGCCGGCGGGCGCCGCGCCTCCTGCCACCATGAAACCCGCTGGGCATGCAGCCGGCGGGCCGGGCCCATGCGGGTTGAGCGCGGGGCGTGCAGCGGCTTGGCCACCTGCCAGCGCGACCGACGCACCGGCCGCACGCTGTGGTCACACTCCTGCCAGCCGGATGCGGCCTGCTGGCCGGGCCGGCTCTGTGCCTCTTGCCAGCGGCTGGCCGCCACGGGGCGGTTGGAGTGATCGCACTCGCTCCAGGTCGCGGCCGCCGCAGCGCCGGGCCGGCTCTGTGCGTCTTGCCAGCGGCTGGCCACCGCACCATGCCGGCGCACCACGGGCTGCAGCGGCACGCTGACGGGCGCGCCGCGCAGATGGCCGGCGCTCTGCCAGGCTGCCGCAGTGGCTGCATGCCGGCGCACCACGGGCTGCATGGGCGTGCTGACCGGCGCCTGGGCCGCGCGATCGGCGACCTGCCAGGCTGAGCGGTGCTCGGCCACCAGCGGCCGCTGCACGTTGCTGTCGTAGCTCACCGTGGACGCCATCTCCAGGCCCGGCAGTGAGACGGCCAGCGCCGCCGTGGCGCTAAGCGCGACACGCGCCGACACCGTCAGCCCAGGCAGCTGCACGCTCAGGGTCGCCTCGACCGCAGCCCCGGACTCGGCGATGGCGCCGAACACCAGCTCGCCATTCGTCGCCGGCGGGCTGGCGAACAGCAGAGCTGGGTTCGGCGTGTAGTCGCTCACCCCAGCACTCCGCCGGTGAGTCGCACCGTGCCACCGGCAAACAGCGTCGTGGTGGAGAGCTCGACGTTCGCGCCACTGCCGACGGCCCCGACAGTCAAGCCAGCGATGCAGGCATCGCCGGCGGCCGAGACGATCGCTGCCGCCACCGGCGCACCATCGACCAAGGCCAGGGCGTCATCGCTGGCGGCCAATACCAGCACGCCGCCGCTGACAACGCCACACGGGTTCGGCAGGCCGATCGCGGCCACCAGCACATTGCTGGCGTCGTAAAGCCTCAGCTCAGCCTGCCCGGCACCGGCATCGACGTAGGCCCGTGTGGCCTCCAGGCGAGCTTCGGAGAGGCTGTCGGAAATTGACACGCTCACGGCATTGGCTCCGGGGTGAGGTTGTCAGCGATGACCGCACGGTGGTTGCGCGTGTAGTCCCAGGCGACGACCGTGTAGGTGTAGTCGCCGGAGATTTCATCGAACGAATATGCCCCGGTCACCGGGTCGGACCAGGTCTCGCGGATGACCAGCGAGCCGCGCTCACGGATCAGCTGAACCCGGCGGTGCAGCGGGATGTTATCCGGGGCCCCTTTGGCTTTGACCGTGCTGGCAATGCGGTAGCGCCCCCCGTGCTGCATGTCAAACGGGCGCACCTGAGGCGGGAGGAGAATTTCTGCATCAGGCCGGATTGCACAAGAAATTCGCACTTCTCGTTGGGAAAATACGCCCGTCGGAAAATTTGCAGGGTAGTACTTCTTTACCCACTTAGGGGGGTTAATGACGACGCATCGCTTTTCCCACCTTAGGAGGTCCGACGATCCCTCAAAGATGGCGGTGACATCCGTTTGAGGAGGAAGCCCGCCGAGGTAAATCCCGAAGTTATTGATGTCCAGCGAGGTTCCGAAGTCCCACTCGATCCATACATCCGCCCCATCATTCATCAGAAACATAACCGATGTGCCGTCATTCCCATCGAATACGTCCGGTAGACTACCTGAGTAGAGAGGGCTGGATCGATATGATCCATTCCCAACTACCAGAAGATTACCCCCCACCCCCTCGGCATCGAGGCGCATCTCAAGCGCTCCGATAGATGCTGTATACCCTGTTTTCCTTCCTTCGAGTCGCACCCTCCAATACCTGAATGGAGCTCCCATTTCTTATCTCCACGGACCAGTTATGTCGATGCAGGCACACCCGATGTAATTACCTGAGTTTTGCGATTGGACCGACGGAGCTGCCCCGCGAACGACTAGCAGCTTTCGCCCGAGCAAATCCCCTTGCCCAGCGATCTTGTCCCACGTGGACAGCGCGTACCCCACGTTCTGAGCAATGTGGTAGAGGCCAGGGGCCATTGCGCGAACACCGAGATCAGGGCTCAGAAACAGCAATCTCTCCAGGTCTAGCGCGTTGTCGGATGGATTCGGGTATGGAGATACTGGGTAAGCTTGGACCCCACTCTTCTGGTTGCTGTTGGCTACCCCCCTGCGCGACTGTGCGTACTGGGCTGACTGAACCGAACTGCCGAGTGCTGTTTGATCTCTCGGAAAAAATAGAGCCACTTGAGACGACGCGGAATTGAACAGGTCGAAACAATCGCCAGACGTTGTTACCAGGGACGACGACGCGCACTGCAGAAACGATGCGTAGGCGTCAGTTGATCGACGTGGAATGCCATCCCCCGCACCTCGCAGTACGCCCTGACTCGTGACCGTAGTGGGCGCATTCGGGACACACCACCAGTAGAAGGCTCGCTCGTCACCCACGACGATCCAGTTGCGCGCCGTGGATTCGGCCCCCCCGCTCTTTTCCCAATAGCCGCCTCCGCTGATTTGGACCGCAGTGGGAAATGGCCCGCTGCCGGTGTTGATGTCGATCATCGACTCGTAGCCGACGACACGTGCGGTCGTCGTTCCCGTGTCGTCCACCCGCAGGTACATGCCGAGCGCCGTGGGGTCCGTCGGCTTGTAGGCAGCGACATTGGTGCCGCTGAACGGTTTGGCCCAGCCCAACGGGCTCATCTTCGCGGTGATCGTGCCGGTGGCAGTTTGGTCGCTCACGCCCGCTGCCGAGAACGTCGCGGTGTTGCCAGAGATGCTCAGGATACGTTGGTCGCCATTCAGCGCCGCAGCGCCGCCCGTGATGCCGGCGATCAGCACCACGGCGTCGGCCTCAAACGTCATGCCGCTGCTGATCGTCATCGTGGCAACGCCGCCAGCGATGACCAGTGAGTCGACGCTCTTGAGGCCGAACCCGTTGACCACGCAGGCATCCAGGATCGCGATCATCGCGCCGGCCGTGCCGCTCAGCACCGGGGCGCCCGGCATGTTGGAGTGGAAGTACTTGACCATGGATCAGTCCTTGTTGATGTCGCCGCGAGGCAGCAGGGTGAATTTGTCGGCGTCCGCGGTCGCCGGGCCCTGCTGCACGGTGCGGATGACCCAGACCGGGATCTCGGCCCCCACCGTGTTGAACCGGAGCACGCCGCCCACCGGCCACCCGCCGCCCCAGCCGGCGGCCGGCAGCGTGAAATACGGCAGCCCGGTGCCGCTGGCCGTGTTGATGGGTGCGCAGTCCGTCGAGGTGTTGCCGGAGGCGATCACCCCCAGGTGCTCGCCGATCACGTCGAACGCATTGGTGTTCGTGAACCTGATGGCCCACCGCTCGGTCACCGCGCCGCCGTTGGTCACGCCGATCGGATGGTCGATCGCGTTGAACGTCGCCGTGGCCTCTGCGCCATTCGCGCCGTCGCTCCAGGGCGTCGTGAATGACGCCTGGTCGAACAGCACCGACACCCGGGCCTGCAGCGTGCCGGCCATCAGCGCGCTGCTCACGTAGCTGCCCAGCGGGTAGCCGTGCGTCAGCGGCCGGGTGAAGGTGATCTGGCCGTTGATCTGGGCATCGCGCACCAGCGCCATGTCCTCAATCTTGTGCTCCAGTTTGATGGGCTGGGCCCAGCCGGTGGGGTCGTTGATCGTCACCAGGCCGGCGTCCAGATCGGCGGTGTAGCCCATCGTGATCGCCACGCCATCGCTGCCCAGGATGCGGGCCCGCGCCAGCCGGGTGCGGCCGCAGTTGAGCACCTGGCCCGCCGTCACCGTGACGGGGCCCACAATGCCCTTGTGGCCCACCACAGCGTAGCCGCCGGGGCGGAAGATCGGCACGCGGCCGTCGCTGGGGAGGCGCACCGGGTTGACGCCGATGATGTCCGGGTCCAGTGGCAGGTAGGTGTAGGCCGAGGCGTTGTAGCGCAGCGTGTCGGCCTGGGCCCCTTCGCTGCGCAGATACTGCACGCCGGCGATGCCCAGGTAGCTCACGTCCGTCACACCGGTGTCGGCGGCGTGGTCGCTGCCCACCCAGCGGCCGAACCGCAACCGGGCGATGCCGGTGTCGTAGTTGACGATGCCGAACACGCCACGGCCACCAACACCAGCGGTTCCGACCGGCGCGCTGCCGCTCTTCACGACCCCGGCCGAGTCGGCGGTAGCGGTGAACGTGGTGCCGTCGGCCCAGGTGCCGGCGATCTGGAAACCGCCGTTGCGCAGCGGGCTGACCGCGGTGCGGATGACGGCCACGTCAACCAGCTGGCCGCTGGCGCCAGACAGAGCCGGCGACACGGTGCCGGCGGCGTTGAGGACGGCGGGCGCATAGCCGGCGGTCCACAGCGTCAGCGCCGAATAGGAAACCACTGGGATTTGCTGCCACCCGTTCTCGACATAGCTCTGCCCGACCAGGGGAGAGTAGGCGTGCCCGATCGTGCCGGCTGCAGCGCCGATACCCGTTGCCGGGCTGGGGTTGCGCTGCACATCGCTGTAGCCCACCGAGATGTAGCGGTCGGACCCGAGGTAGAACGTCGATGCGCCGCTGCGCACATAGAGCGTTTGCAAGGGCACCACGACGCTGCTGCCGTTGCCGTTGGCGCCGGCGGCTTGCCACTGGGCGGCGACGGTCAGCCCGCCAGTCCACCAGGCCCAGGCCGGCACGTCCACAGTGCCGCCGTTGAGCACGGTCAGCGTCACGGTGCGGGTCTCGGTGCCGGTGTACTGCACGTAGGCCGGGTCAGTGCCGGGCGTGCCGAACGGCGTGTGGTCGTCGTAAGTGGGCTGCACCTCGCGCCATGTCGGCAGGCTTTTGCTGATCGAGAACGCGCCGGTGCTGTAGTTGATGGTGCCCACGGTCAGGTTGCCGCTGGGCGTCGTCACCTGCAGATTGCCGGCACCGTCGTCGAACACGCGCAGCGCGAGCGTCGTGTCCACGTCGATGCCCGGGAACTGCCGCAGCGGGCGCTGGCCAACGACGGCGAGCTGCACGCTGCGCTGGCGTGCCCCGGCAGCCAGGCTGCCGGTCCAGGCGCTCCCCCCGTCCGAGAAGGTCGTCACCGCACCAGACAGCGCAGCGGCCGGCGTGACGTTGATCGTCAGGTTGGTCAGCGCGTCCGGCAGCACGTTGGGGGACAGGCGCACGATGCCGCTGGCGTAGATGACCTCGCCCACCGCATCGCCGGTCAGGCCGCCCGCACTGTCGTCAGCGGCCGTTTTGGCGTCCCACGACAGGGAGAGCGCACCCGGGGCAATCGGATCGGCAAGCTGGAACGCAAAGAAAGCCCGGCCATCGAGCGCATGGCCCGAGGTCGGAACGGTGCTCAGCTTCGGGGCCTGGGCCG